>DYRE01000129.1 GCA_020718965.1 Desulfomonile tiedjei | reverse complement strand
CGAGGAAAACATGTTGGATCCTGTCAAGTCCCTTCAAAAGATCCCTCTCTTTGAGGGTCTTCCAGACACCCAGTTGTTGGATCTGGCCTCAATAGCCGTGGAAAAGTCTTACAAGAAAGGCTCAACAATCTTTTCTGAAGGTGATGTCGGCAATGGATTTTATGTGGTGAAAGAGGGGAGGGTAAAAATCTTCAAGATTTCTAGCGAGGGTAAAGAACAGATTCTACATGTGTTTGATTCCGGGGAACCTTTTGGGGAAGCGCCGGTATTCGAGGGCCGAAAATTTCCGGCTCACGCGGAAGCCCTCGTTGCGAGTGTCTGCATATTCTTTCCTAGAAATGCGTTTTTTGAGTTGATCAGTAAAAATCCCTCTCTAGCAATGAATATGCTAGGTGTTTTATCCAGGCGTCTCAGGAGATTTACGGTATTAGTTGATGATCTTTCGCTCAAAGAGGTTCCGGGGAGGTTAGCCGCCTACCTGATCTACTTGAGCGAAACTGGAGATCATCCCACAGAACTTTTTCTTGACGTGGGTAAGGCCCAGTTGGCGGGGATGCTTGGAACAATTCCCGAAACATTATCCAGGATTCTTGGAAGGCTTGTGAAACAGGGATACATTCAAGTACTGGGGCCAAAAATCAGGATTGTCGATCTGGAAGGATTGAGGGAATTGGCGGATGGTTCGAGGCGTCTTTGAAATTTTGTTTCGTATAGTTCAAAATATCTGGTAGCTACAATTGTGTCGGAAACCTTCTCATGCCGCTGAAAATAAGGAGTGACGAACTGCTAACTATTTCCTCATATGAAACCAATCTTTGCGATTTATACAACAGTTATAATAGAAGAGAGTTTGTTCATCCAGACCCACTGGAATTTCTTTATGACTATGATGATCCTGAGGACCGGGAATTGGTGGGCCTTATAGCGTCATGTTTCGCATATGGAAGTGTATGGCAGATACTTAAAACTGTTAAAAGAATTCTTGAACAAATCGGTTCTCCGCGTCAATTTGTTACCCAGGCGTCGCACCAAACTCTTCAAAATATCTTCAAGGATTTTAAGTATCGTTTTACTACCGGAGATGAACTAGGGGCGCTTTTCCTGGGAATGAAAAGAGTGATTTCAGATTACGGATCTCTACAGGCTTGTTTTCTCAAAGGGTACTCTCCAACGGATGACAATGTTATAAAGGGACTTTCATTCCTGGTGAACGAATTGTCATCAGTTTTTGACGGCCGCCCGCGTAGTTTGTTGCCGAGCCCTAAAGCCGGAAGCGCCTGTAAGCGATTAAATCTTTTTTTGCGTTGGATGGTTCGCAAGGACGACGTTGATCCTGGAGGGTGGGATAATGTCTCTCCAGCCAAACTGATTGTGCCAATGGATGTGCACATGGGGAGAATATGCAGGGTTCTGAAGCTCACATCGAGAAAACAGTCTGACCTGAAGGCGGCTCTGGAGGTCACAGACGCTTTCAGGAGAATCGAGCCGGAAGATCCTGTTCGTTATGATTTTTGTCTCACCCGGTTAGGCATAAGGGAAGATTTGTCACCTGATGATTTTCTCCAGGGTTGTGGTGTCAAAGAGTCTGGATGAAAGGCTCGGGACGATTTTGCACGGGGATAGCAAATATCTTGTCATGACGTTGAGGATCAACAAAGATTTAACCACCTCACGTCGCTCGATGTGAGGGGCCTCCGCCACGCCGATGGCCTCAAAATTACATCTTCAAACTTGAATCATGATATTAGGGACCAAAAACTACCTTCTGACCCTCTTTGATTCCATATTTTCTGCAAAAACCTGAGCGAACTTCCAGACAATACCTGACGGGAAACATTGATGGGTATATTGAGCCGGAGTCAGGTTGAATCTCCGCGTAAATCAACTTTATCACCCCGTTTGAATCGACCCACAATGCGTCAATTGGAAATTTCATGCCCTGCATGTGGATAGCGAACAGACCTGGCTTTACAAAATCCAGCAACATTCCCTGATCAAAGTTAATCTGACTCCAACCGAGTAACCCTTTAACTCTGGATGAGCCAGTGTTAGAGACTGTTGCAGCAATTGTCTTTGGGCCAAGAGTCACGGCAATCTGGTCACTGGATGTGGGAATGGCGTTAGCATTTGAGTTTCCATGGTTATTTTCCGCCAGAGCTGTTGATAAATCCGTAGAGCTTGACATCAGGACTAACGAAACAAGAAACCAGGCGATTGCGCCAGGAAAGAATTTGTACATTATTAACCTCAACAGGTTGGAAGATTCGCAACAAACTGGTCAGCAAATCTTGCGCTTCTGTTCTGCTCGTTATATAGAAGAAATCATCGCAGGACAACATTATACAAGGTATTGAAATTGATGAGCGCACTGCCAAGCTCGCGAGAACCATTTGGTTTTTTTGAAATCCCAGGTTATAGATTGGACGAGGTGGAATATGGCTGTAAATCCTAAGCTTCTTGAGATACTTGTCTGTCCGAAGTGCAAGGGTGACTTGCTTCTAACGGAAAACTCAGATGGTCTCGTCTGTGAAGCCTGCCGACTGAAATATGAGATTAAGGACGACATTCCAATCATGTTGATCGACGAGGCCATACCTTTGGAGCCCAAAGGTTAAATATTATATTGGCCTGTTTAGTTGATAAATCTTTTTGTAGGCTGGCGGGAGAGTTTTGCGCAGAGGTGCGCCCGTGATATTTAGGGAAACACATCATGAGGGGAGCTAAGAATGTTCAGCCCACGCCGACAAGAATAGTGGTTCGCGGAGTCAATTGGGTTGGCGACACGATCATGACTCTTCCGGCCATTAGAGCGCTGAGGAGTCTTTTCCCCTCCGCTCACATCGCTTTCTGGGTCCCTGAGGGTCTTGAATCATTACTTCGGATGACCGGTATACCGGATGAAATAATATCTTTTGGTAAAGGCCAGGGGGGAGCGTTCAAGAGATCATTTTTGATGAAGAGTCGCCTAGCGCGTGGTCGCTTCGATTTGGCCGTTTTGTTTCAGAATGCATTTGAGTCGGCGTTTACAGCGTGGATGGCCGGAATAAAACTCAGGGAGGGTTTTTCTACAGACTTGCGAGGGCCTTTAGTCAACATCAAGGTCCCCTTGCATCCGTCTATTCTGAAACACCATCAAGTGTATTATTACCTTGAAATAGTTCAGCATCTCGACAACTTTTTAAAGTTGGGCCGCTACCGTAACCTAACGGAGCCGGATTGCTTGCTCAGGATTAACTCACGGGAATTAGAAATGGCGCGACAGATTTTGCTTAAGGAGGGAATTAACCCCGAAGCCTTGATGATGTGCCTGTGCCCGGGATCTGTCAATTCCGAAGCAAAGCGGTGGCCCGCCGAATATTTTGCCGAACTTGCCGACCTTCTTGTTGACGAAACTGGATCACAGATTATTTTCTTGGGCGCTACTCACGAGGAAAACCTGATAGATGGCATAATTGGCCGGATGAAGAGAGGCCATGCGTTCAACTTGGCCGCAAAGTCCGATCTGGTTTCTTCACTTGGAATCATGAATCTAAGCGAAATGGTCATCTCCAATGACACAGGAAGCGCCCACCTGGGAGCTGCGGCCGGAACCAAGGTATTAACGATCTTCGGGCCTACTGTGGCAGGAGAGACAGCGCCTTTTGGCAAGAACACGTTTGTCATTCAAGGTAAAGCCCCTTGCGCTCCTTGTAGAGAGCATCATTGCAGGACTCCAGGTCACCCGTGCATGAAGGAGGTTACTCCGGCCATGGTGGGTCAAAAAGCCCTGTCAATAATGGCCTTGCCTGATGTTGAACTATGAACCCATTTGTAAGCGTCATAATCCCCACATATAACCGTGTCGAACTTCTGAAAAAGACCGTGGAATCTGTAAGGCGTCAAACGTATGTTGATTACGAGATCATTGTTGTCAATGATGGTTCAACCGATGGCACTACAGAGTGGCTCCAACAACAGATTGATATTATTGGAGTGAGCCAGATTAACGCAGGTATTGCGGCGTCTCGCAATCGAGGCGTATCAGTTGGACGGGGGCATTGGATGGCTTTTCTGGATCATGACGACCTTTGGGCCGAAGACAAACTTCAGATTCAAACTGACTTTATCCGGTCAAATCCTGAAGTGGCGCTGGTTGCGGCAAAGCACGTTCGTATTGGTTCTCGTGTCAGGAAACCCGAATCAATTGAATGGATAAAAGGCGATCTCTTTTCAAAGGTCTATTCAGAAAGTTTTATTCACACATCCTCTGTAATGATTAGAAGAGATGCGCTGGAAAAGATCGGGGGGTTTCCTACCAAGTACAGATTTGCGGATGAATTTGATGTATGGCTCAAGATCTCCAGGAATTTCCCGATAGCTTTTGTTAACAAGCCACTTGTGTTCATACGATTTTATGATTCCAACACAAGCCATAACCGTATAGGGGTTCGTTCAGATACGTATGACATACTACTGAGTAATTACGATCCGGATCGTATCCCAAGGGACACGTATCTAAGGACATTATCCGACCATGACATTTCATTTGGAAGGGCATACGTTGGCCTTGGAGATTTGGATAATGCCCTGAAATGGTTTCATAGCGCTGTCGGCAGGACACCTTTTCGATCAAGGGCCTGGCGCTATTATGTCCGCTACAGATTGTTGAATCTCATAAAAAGGAAGTGGTCTCCATCCGGCAATGCCTAAAAGCGTTTCAAAAGATGCGTGTTTATGTCAACGGCCCCCAAATGGTTTCCATATAAAAATTGGTCAACATTCTGAATCCATAACTGGTTTGAGCGACCATGATATTGAATCAATGGCATTTAAGGCCATAGAAGAGCATGAACGACACATTGAATTGTGTTCGGAAACGGTCAAGAAAAATTCCCCGGAGACATCGGTTTCAATTGTTTCGCTATCTGGCCTTCCTCCATTGTGCGTAAAACATTTCAAGAACCGCGGGTACGGATACTCAATCAAGGGAGCCTTTAGACCCACACATGGAGCCAGAGCCATCCACTATGGGACGCTTCTTTTTGACGCCGGCCTAACGTCTGCTGTTCCAATTGTACTGGTTCAGAAGTCTGAATGGGGATTTGTCCGGGAAGAATGGCTTGTAATGACTGCTGTGGAGGATGCAACCGAGCTTGACAGATACCTTGTGAATCGCATCCGAGCAAACTGGCCGGATGACGAAAAGTATACATTGATCCAAATCTTTGCGAAGTTTTTGGGGGCGCTCCATCAGTCTGGGGCATTTCACACTGATCTCAAAACATGCAACATAGTAGTGTCCAGTCGAAATTCGTCTGGAAAATTAGCTCTACCAGGCTGTAACGATTTGAATCCAGTGAGTTTCTCTCTAATTGACTATGATGACATACGCTATTACAGTAACGAGGTAAGTTTGAAGGAGAGAGCGAAAAACTTCGCCCAACTTTTTCTGTCAACCCCGTCAGACATAAATTTGAACGATAGGTCAAAATTTCTGGGAATCTATCTGGATGACTGTGACAAGAATGAAGATTACGGTATTGAGTTGGTGAAAGCCGCCAGGCTAAGAATGAAAGGGAAATCTCTACTTTACGTTGGGCCGGAAGGGGACATTGCCGAGGATTGGCCTGCGAAAGGACAGGATGATTGTTGCGCCCATGGTTTAAAAATCAGGAAATACGAGGGAGATTAATGATTGTTAAGAAAATCATGATGGTCTTTCTTGCGGTAATCGCGATTCTTGGGATAGAAGACCACGAGTTGCTAAATGTCCAGGCGTCTGAGATCCGCTCAGAATCTGATGCTTCTCCCGGGCCAACGCCTGTTAACCCTGGTCATTCAAAGGACGCGGAGTCTGCCAAACCGGCGGTTAGTCCCAAGGGCGAAGTCCTTACTCTAAAAGAAAAAATCCTGGAAATCCAAAACAATCTGGATCTTGGGTTTGTAAAGGTAGTCGCATGCAATTCAGTGGAGGGGTATGGGGTCTATTCTCCACTTGAGCCCAATCACCCCGGCACGAAGGTCATTTTTTACGTTGAACCGGCAAATTACGGAGTTCTAAGAAGCGAAGGAAGGTTCGTAATCGATTGCACGGTAGACCTTTTCATCCTTGACACGACGGGAAAATTGCTGGCTCGAAACGAAAACGTAAGAAAAATCAACAAAGTTTCAAGATCGCCTGTGCTGGATCTTTTTTTTAGTCTGGAATTAAACATTGCAAAGACCGTAAAGGCAAAATCATTCATAGTCAAAATAGTATTGAACGATCGTATCAAAAACAAGTCCGCATCGACGTCGCAACGAGTGCAGCTTAATTCGACTCCGAAAAAGGGAGGCGAAAATATTTAGGGCTTACGTATTTGTGAATTCCAGATATCCCAAGGTTTTCTGGGTAATAAACCTTCGATGGCTAATTAAAAATAACATCATGGTTGATTAGGCTCAACTCTGTCACATTTTCTACTTTTTCTCGAATTGATTAAGAAAACGACAGAAAGGGGCAAACACCCATGAACTGTTTAGAGA
>DYRE01000128.1:4132-6561 GCA_020718965.1 Desulfomonile tiedjei | reverse complement strand
AATCAGCGGGGAGAGAGTCATCTCTTTTTGCTTGACTCGTAGCTTCGACACTTAGCCCGCATCAAGAGCGAGCTGACAATCTTATCACCCTCATCCGCAAAGCTGCGGCGGATATTTTCGAAATTCCTTTTCATGCCCCAGACAGTTCGGAAGCATTTGAGACTAAGCGGCGTCCATACTGGGTCCAACGAAAACGCGTTCCGTCGCTGCCTGTTGTTGTGCCCGAAGAGGTCATTGACAGGCTTCTTCCAGCAAAGGCCAGAAAAACCAGATTGAAAAAGCGATTAGTGAGACAGGTTGAAGCATTGACTGGGAAGAATGTGGAAAACTTGAGATGGGCTACGCTTCAAAACCTTAATGACGCTTTCCAACGTTTTGCGACTATCTTGGATCAACGGTTCGAAGAAACAATTAATGCTACGCATGGCGCAATTCGAGTGGCGTATCTTAAACGAAAAGAACACACTGAGTCGATTGATGAAAATCTGCGAAGACTATCGCTGGCGGCTGATGAACTTCATAAAATTAGATCTGAAATTGCCGCATTGAATACGAAATGAGCGCTTTTTTAGAGAAACGATAAACTACCGGATCAAGTCCGACCAGTTTTATTAAGATCAAGAAACTTTGGAGCAAACATTTTTTTAGAAACGTTGGCCTTTCCTTGGGGCAGGATTGATGAAATGCAATATTGGAGGATTTGATGGAGAATACATGGTTTGTGGCGATGATCTGGATCGGTCTGGCATTATTGGCGAGCCTGATTTCCATGCGCACGGCCATTTCTGTGGCGCTAGTGGAAATATGTGTCGGCGTAATAGGGGGGAATTATCTTGGACTAGACCCCAGGGTTGAGTGGATAACCTTTTTGGCCGGATTTGGGGCAATTCTCCTGACTTTTCTTGCAGGCGCCGAGATCGAACCCGAAGTACTCCAAAAATATGGCAAGGAGAGTCTTTGTATTGGATTCCTCAGTTTTCTCTTTCCGTTTCTGGGCGCAACGGCGTACGCTTATTATATAGCTGGGTGGTCTCGAGACGCTGCGTGGATTTGCGGAATTGCTCTGTCAACAACCTCCGTCGCAGTCGTTTACGCTGTAATGGTGGAAACCGGTCTTAACCAGACAGACCTGGGGAAAATTATTCTGGCGGCCTGTTTTGTTACAGACCTAGGGACAGTTCTTGCCTTGGGTATCATATTTGCTAATTATAACATGTGGTTGATTATATTTGGAGTAGTCACGGCAGTTGTGCTGTTACTGGTTCCGTCTGTAGCCAGGTGGTTCTTTAGTACATTCAAGGGCCATGTCAGTGAACCTGAGATTAAGTTCCTTTTTCTGATTTTGTTTGGACTAGGCTGGTTGGCCACAACCGCAAATAGTGAAGCGGTGCTCCCCGCTTATTTGCTTGGGATTGTGGTTGCCGGTTTATTTAAAGAATACAAAGATATGGTTCGACAGTTGAGAACGGTCACCTTTGCGCTCCTGACCCCCTTTTATTTCCTGAAGGCAGGGACTATTGTATCAATTCCAGCCATCATATCCGGCCTTTCACTGATATTAATACTTCTGGGGGTGAAAATCGCCGCCAAATTCGTAGGGGTCTATCCGCTGGCGAGCCTTTTTAAATTCTCTCGTAAAATAAGCATGTACACTACGCTGTTGATGAGCACGGGGCTCACATTTGGTTCTATTTCAGCCCTGTTTGGATATTCCCGGGGAATTATTACCCAGGATCAGTACACGATACTCGTTACAGTAGTGATTGGCAGCGCAGTATTGCCTACGCTTATTGCCCAATGGTTCTTTCAACCACATAAAGGCGACTTACATGGCGAATGGCAAAAATAAACTCAGTTCAGGAAGTGGGAGGTTCGAAGATGTTTAAAAAGATTCTCGTGGCATTCGATGGATCCGAGGGTTCTCGCAAAGCCTTAGGAAAAGCAATTGAATTGGCGAAATGTTCCGGCGGTGAACTTCACACTATTTCTGTGGAAGTAGATCTGCCTCATTACGTGGCTACCATTGGAGAATTCGAAGAAGTGAAGTTGCAAAAGGACGCATATTTTGAAAAACTCACTAGAGAAGCTATAGAATTGGCAAAAGCTTCCGGCATAAAACTCACTGCACATGTGGTGGCCGGTCACGCTGTTGACGCTATCACGGCATTCTGCGAGGAAGACGGTTTTGACGTTATTGTAGTGGGTTTCACAGGACACAGTAGAATTTATGAACGCATCTGGGGCGGAACATCGAGAAATATAGCCCGCTTTGCCCCATGTACTGTCATTATTGTCAAATAAACAGAAGTTCCTCTCTGGAAAGAGAGGAAAACAATACTTCTCTTGGGCAAGACCAAGTCCTTGAATTCGATGAATCTTATTTGAGTAAACGCCAACCAAACCTTATCGATGGCTTTTCAAAGTTAACA
>DYRE01000128.1:0-4032 GCA_020718965.1 Desulfomonile tiedjei | reverse complement strand
TGCAAACGTTGGAAGCCTTGGCGGGCTCAAGAATTTGCGTACAGGACTGTGTCACATAGCGTCAAGTCATTTAATTCAGGAAAATGAAGAAGATTACAATTTTGGCTTTGTCAAAAAAGAGTTTGCCGACGTTCCGGCAATTGTTAATTTTTGCCATCGTGAACAGGGGTTGATCCTGTCAAAAGACAATCCAAGAAATATACGGGCATTTTCGGATCTTGGCCGGAGCGGTGTCCGGATCGTCAATCGACCTCTTGGCACTGGAACACGACTTCTTTTCGACAATGAGTTGCGCAAGATAGGGCTATCCGGGGAGGAAATAGAAGGATATGGCGCTGAATTTGATAGACATCTTGATGTGGGGCTTGAGATTCTCGCCGGTCGGGCAGATGCGGGACTCGGAATAGCCGCAGTAGCCGGATTGCTTGAATTGGACTTCTTGCCTATTCGATGGGAACGGTTCGATCTTCTAATTTTAAAAGACGTGTTTTTCGATCAGCCAGTTCAGTTGTTGCTGGATCTTCTTCATGACGATGAGTTTTTGGCGCTGGCAAATGCCTTGAAGGGTTATGATTTAAAACAATGTGGGCGAATAGTCTTTCCTAAAGGTCAACGAATCCCCCAAAAATAATCCCAGGATGTTGTCATCATTTTTTTATCAGGAAAAAGTAGTTGAATATTAAATTTTTTCTTAATGAGGTCTAAATTATGAAGCGGTTATTTTTGTTACTGTTCCTTCTATTGTGTTTACCAATAGTGTCCCTTTCCGCCGACATTAAATGTACGGAAGAGTACGGAGCCGGACCTAACAAGTTTTCTCTAGCTACAGGTAGTCCAGGTGAATTGGATCTGTTGAACCAGTTGGCCACAACTTTCTGCGTTATGAACAAAGCTCAGCTATGTTGGGTCAAGGCAGGCTCAGGAAAATCTTTGCAACTACTCAAGGACAAGCAAGTCGACATGATAATGGTTCACGCTCCTGACGCCGAAAAAAAGGCTGTTCAGGAAGGGTGGGCAGTTAATCGATCTCTAATAGGTTCGAACGAATTTTTTATTGTTGGTCCCACCGATGATCCAGCAAAAATTGCCAAGGCTCATAGCGCTGTCGACGCCTACAAAAAAATCTCGGAAACCGGATCCAAGTTTTTTTCGAGAGGAGACAGTTCTGGAACACATCGGAAAGAAATGTCTATTTGGGATAAAGCGGGTATAAAACCGCAAGGAAACTGGTATGTGGTCACCAAAGATTTTATGAAAGCCACACTTAAAAGAGCCAACGACGAAAAAGGATACTTCATGACAGACAGCAGCACTTGGGTGGCTCAGAAAAAAGATTTACCGAATCTTCATGTACTGTACAAAGGAGACAAATATCTTGTAAATACCTATCATGCGCTATCTCAACCTGATTCACAGACACCCGGCGCAAAGATAGCGGCGGAATTCATCAAATTCGTTGGGTCCAAACAAGGCCAGGACATTATAAATAATTACGGTAAAGATAAGTACGGAGAATCACTATACAACGACGCGGAATATGCTAAGCAATATGATCATTAACATCATTTCTGTTTGAACAGACGACCTACAAACAACATCATCACAAAGGCATGAATAGTTTTAATGATTGGAGGTATTTACAGGTGAAAAGACTTCTTGGATTGCTAATGGTCGTTATTCTGGTTTCCTCATTCGCTTCGTATGGATTGGCGGAAAACCGTCTCAGAATGAGCACAACCACCAGCACCGAAAACTCAGGTTTATTGAAAGTCTTGCTGCCCCCATTTGAGAAGGCGAACAACGTGAAGGTTGATGTCATTTCGGTAGGAACCGGAAAAGCCTTAAAGCTAGGCGAAAACGGTGATGTTGATGTAGTGTTTGTCCATTCAAGACCGGCTGAGGACAAATTTGTGTCGGAAGGATTCGGTGTAGACAGAAAAGATGTCATGTACAATGATTACGTCATACTGGGGCCAAAGAGTGATCCAGCCGGAATCAAAGGCCTCAAATCGGCCGTTGAAGCTTTCAGGAAAATATCTGAAACAAAGGCCAATTTCGTATCAAGGGGAGATGACTCTGGTACTGACAAAAAAGAACGGTCCATCTGGAAAGCGGCAGGCATTGCGCCTCAAGCTCCCTGGTATATAGAAGCGGGGAGGGGCATGGGAGCCGTACTACAGATGGCGAACGAGAAAAACGCTTATACTTTGTCGGACAGGGGTACGTATATTGCTTTCGAAAAGAAGATTGATCCGACCATACTGGTGGACGGTGACAAGATTCTGTTCAATCCTTACGGTATCATTGCCGTGAATCCGAAGAAACACCCTAATGCGCAATATGAATTGGCTAGAAAATTTATAGATTATGTTACTGGGCCTGAAGGCCAGAAAATAATCTCGGATTATAAGCTGGAGGGGAAACAGCTATTTTTCCCGGACGCCAAGAAATAATTGGCGTCATCAAGTGGAATTGGCGCGACCTACTTGTCTGCCATACCAAAAACATTAAAAAGGCAAGTTTTTACCTGATACAAAAGAACAAGGAAATCGTATTCCTTGTTTTTTTGTTTATGTATGGGATCGAAAGGAATTTTAGCTTGTATTTTCTCTCAGAATCAATCTATAAGGCGTTTCTCCTTGTTTTCAGTTTAGATTCTGAAGTTTATCAGATTGTATGGACGTCCATATATATATCTTTTTGGTCTACAACCCTTTCAGCTTCTGTGGGGATTCCTTTTGGAGCTTTGATCGCTCTCAGGGATTTCAGGGGTAAACCGGTCCTTCTACTTATGCTGAATACTTGTATGGCGCTTCCAACGGTCGTCATAGGACTTTTCTGTTACGCCATCCTTAGCAGGATGGGGCCGCTTGGAAACCTGGGGTTACTATTTACTCCTACTGGAATCGCAATAGGACTTTTTGTTTTAGCCATGCCAATATCCGCAAACCTGACTATTGCGGCTATTCAGAATCTGGATAGCCGCCTTGAGCTTACCTGTAAGCTCCTTGGCGCCACGCCTCTTCAGCAATTCTGGCTAACCATGAAAGAAGCCCGTTTTGCAGTTATGGCTGCTATAGTGATTGCTTTTGGTCGTGTAGTGTCGGAAGTCGGGATCGCCATGATGCTGGGTGGAAACATCAGGGGCTTCACAAGAACCATGACCACAGCAATAGCGTTGGAAACCTCAAAAGGGGAATTTGAGTTAGGATTGGCACTGGGTTTTGTGCTGATGTTTGTAGCGCTGGTTATTAATGGGCTGATTTTCTTCGTTCAGAGGGGAAGGCGATGAAACCTGTGGCTTATTCCGTAAAGGAACTTGCGTTTTCTTATTCTGACCGGCCCAATCTTTTCATCGAGAACTTAGATATTTCCTCGGGAGATGTTGTTGCGCTGGTAGGACCGAACGGCTCTGGCAAAACAACTTTTCTGCATCTGCTGGCCTTTCTGATAACCCCACAACAGGGTTCCATTTCTCTTTTTGGAAATGATTTTCGAAATTCTGAAGCGATAACTTTTCGCCGGAGGATTGGCCTACTACCTCAAAACCCTTATCTATTGAAGTCCACTGTGCTGGGAAATGTGATGGTTGGATTGAGGTTGAGAAAATTTCCCCGACGTTTGATAGAGAGAATGGCAAAAGAAGCTCTGCGTCAAGTTGGAATGGAGGGTTTCGAAAATAGATGGGCAGGGTCACTTTCGGGAGGCGAAGCTCAAAGGGTGGCTCTAGCCAGGACTCTTGCATTGAACCCTGAAGTTCTACTTTTCGATGAACCGGCAAATCACCTGGACACTGAAAGTGTAAAAAGGACTCAGCAACTTATACTGGACCTGAATCGCGGAGAAGAAAAAACTGTGATTTTCGCCACTCATGATCTTGCGCTTGCAGAGGAATTGGCGAATACAGTGATACACATATTCGAGGGACGCATCATTCCAGGCGCTCCGTTCAACCTCCTTAGAGGGCGAGTGGTTAAGGACGGCTCCATTTTCGATTCGGGTTCTATCAGGTTCGATATTTCTAATACTGTC
>DYRE01000127.1 GCA_020718965.1 Desulfomonile tiedjei | reverse complement strand
TTTTTCAATTTTTCTGATCTTCATGGCTTCCTCCTACCGTTTTTTAAATCTATAAATAAAATAGATTCGGCAGGAAGCAGAGTCAATAGATTTTTGTTCTAACTTATCAAAATAATTACAATAATTACACATACGCCTGAATCATGCCATGTAGCTTATACATATCGTGCCGTCATAACATTTTGCATCACATAGCCCTGTTGAGTAATATTGAGCGCGTTAAAGTTTTTTGAGAAGCTGGTTAGCCGCTGTCAAAAGTGGGTCCCAAACCGGTGAAAATGGTGGAGCATATGCCATGTCGCACTGAAAAAATTCCTCCACGCTCATACCAGCGTGCAAGGCAACAGCCACTGAGTCAATCCTGTGAGCCACGCCTTCTTTGCCAACCATGGCTCCACCAAGAAGTTTACCACTATTCTTGTCAGCCACAAGATTTACATAAATGGTCTGATTTCCCGGATGCGAGTGTGCCCTGGAGCGGCTTTTTGTCATTTCCTGAACCGGATCGTAACCCTCAGAAGACGCTTCTTCAAAACTGAGACCCGTGCGGGCGACTTCCAAATCCAAAACTTTAAATACCGCTGTTCCCATGATGCCGGGAAGTTCGACTTCCCTACCGGTAACACTGTCCGCAACAGCCCATCCAGCGCGATTTGCTCGTAAAGCCAAGGGAATCCACACCCGTTTTCCTGTTAGTATATGGAATGCGTCGGCGCAATCTCCGGCGGCAAAAATGTCTGGGTCGGAAGTCTGCAATTTTCGGTTTACCGCTATTGATTTTTTGGGTCCCAGATCTAACCCGGCTTCGGCCGCTAATTCGGAGTTAGGGGTGACTCCAATGCTTACCAAGACAAGATCCGCCTGAATATCGCCGGAAGATGCGCAGACCTTTAATCCTTGGCCATCATCATGAACAGAATTTACTGCAACCCCAGGGAAACATCTCACCCCTTTGTCGGAAAGTTCTTTTTTTATTAATTCAGCCATCTCCTCAGGCATGAAAGCAAGAAGCCTCGGGCCCGGTTTCACCATGGTTACCTCGGCGCCTAGTGAATGAAAGGCCTCGGCCATCTCGAGCCCGATATACCCCATTCCAATAATTAGGACTTTCTTTACAGTTTTGTTCCCAAGAAACTGCTTTATGGCTCTCCCATCCTGAAGAGACTTCAGGACCATTACTCCGGGAAGATTTATTCCTGGAATCTCCGGACGAATTGCCCTCGCCCCGTTGGCAATAAGCAGCTTGTCGTAAGTGATCTCACTGGAGCCATTTCCCTTAACTCTACAAATTATCTTCTTGTTGTTCCTGTCTATTGAAACGGCCTTGTGTTCAAGCCTAAGGTCTATGCCCTGCTTACTCCGGAACACTTCTGCCTTTCGAACAATCAGGTCGTTCATCTCGCGCGCGGGTTCCGCTATGTTGTAAGGCATTCCACATGCCGAATACGAGACGTCTTGCGTAGCTTCCACCGTTACGACTTCCAGGTCAGGCATGTTCCTCCTTGCCTTGGAAGCAGCGCTCATGCCCGCTGCGTCACCCCCTATGACAACAAATTTCATGGCAGTTTCTCCTAAGTAATTGTCGATAATAAATATCAAACCTGATGTTTTATGATCCCAAATTTATCTTACCAGATCTTTAAACGCCAGCTTCACAGCCTGTTCAAGAGATATGGTTGGTTCAGCTTTTTCCAGTATCTTGTGGGCAGTTTCCGCAGCGACTTTTTGCTTGTATCCCAGATTAACAAGAGAAGAGGTCAGATCCTCTTCAAGATTCTTACTAAGATGGCCAACGATTTTCGTTGAATCTTTCGGCGAAAGTTTCAGGATCTTCTCCTTGAGTTCGACGACGATTCTCTCAGCCGATTTCTTGCCTATTCCAGGAATAGAACTTAGTTTAGCCAGGTCCTTCTGAAAGATGGCCTCTCTAAATTCAGGAGGGGAAATTCCGGATAATATTGTCAGGGAAGTCTTTGGACCAATTCCTGACACTGACAAAAGCATTTCGAAAAGACTTTTCTCCTCTGTAGTGGCAAATCCGTAAAGTTCCAGGGCATTTTCCCTAAAAGCAGTGTGAATGTGCAGCAGGGCATCTTTAGTTTCTGGTAGAAGCCCGAGGGTATTCAATGATACAAAAACGTTGTATCCAACTCCATTAACGTCCACAATGACCCTGTTGACGTCTCTTTGAATAAGAGGCCCTCTCAAAAAGGCTATCATTTGATGACCCTTTGCGGAATGTGAGCGTGCGCATGATAGGTTGCCATTGCCAAAGCGTCAGATTGATCCGTTGATTTGATGGCGGCGATGCCCAGAACTTTTTGAATCATGTACAAGACCTGAGCCTTATCCGCATGTCCATATCCCGTAATACCCTGCTTGATCTCGAGTGGACTGTATTCAAATATATTCATACCGTATGACGCGCCTAAGAGCAAAATCACTCCTCTAACCTGTCCCAGCTTTATAAGACTTTGGCTATTAACAGAATGAAACAGGGATTCAACTACCATCACAGTCGGCCCATATTCCTCTATTATCTTGTCCAAGGCGTTGTAGATGGTCAGTAATTTTGCCGGGTGTTCCTGCTTTGCATGAGTTCGTAATACCCCTCCAGCAACATAGACCGGACGCGGGCCGTCATTGCTAACTATTCCATAACCCGTCTTGACCGTGCCTGGATCAACTCCCAGTATCAGCAAGGTTTCTCCCTCTGGTGAAACTTGGTATAATGGCTTGGCGTTTAAGATATCTTTAACAAATTCGACACAATGGACTGTAACTGCCAGTCGCAATTCCTAGCTTCCGTCCGACAAATTCATCATCTCCTCTTCTGAAATGTCAAAGTTCGCGTAGACTCTCTCCAGATCATCGTGTTCATCCAGAGTATCCATCATTTTCAGCATCTGCTCCGCCTTTTTTCCATCAAGCTTGAGAGTATTCTGAGGCGCCATCGTTATCTCGGCAAGTTCAATATTCCAGCCTTTCTCTTCGACGGCCTTTCGAACAAGTTCAAAATCCGATGGGTCAACGGCAATTTCAAATGTGTCTTCCTCGACAGCCACATCCTGAGCTCCATTTTCCAGAGCAAGTTCCATCACCTCATCTTCTGTTAAGCCTTTTGCAGAAATTACAATTATGCCCTTTTTCTGGAACATCCAGTTGACGCAACCAGTCTCTCCGAGGTTACCGTTGTACTTGTCAAAAATGTGCCGGATCTCAGCGACTGTTCTGTTCTTATTGTCCGTAAGAGCTTCGACCATCACGGCCACTCCACCAGGGCCATAACCCTCGTAAATAATCTCCTCGTAATTAACACCTTCAATTTCCCCAGTTCCCCTTTTGATCGCCCTCTCAATATTTTCTTTCGGCATGTTGGCGTTGCGCGCAGTATTCAATGCCGTTCTCAAACGAGGGTTACCGTCAGGGTCCCCACCACCGATTCGTGCAGCGATGGTTAATTCCTTGATCAGCTTGGAAAACATCTTTCCTCTTTTGGCGTCTGCAGCGCCTTTCTTGTGCTTGATGGTACTCCATTTATTGTGCCCTGACATTTGTCCCAACCTCCGATAACGATTTTTATGTAACTATTTTATCTCTATAATCAGAATATATTTGATATCGTTTACCTAATTCACCAACTTTAGTAGTTTCTAGGAAAGTGAATCGCAGATAAACCATAACTGTTAATTTCGATTCCCTGATTATCATGTACGGCCTAAAGTTTCAATGAAACGCATGATTGTGACAAGATGAGGGGAATCTTGTGATAGAATTCCACCAGCCATTTATCTCGAGTAAGGGACTCAGCGAGCTATCCAGACCTACCGTACAACAAAGGGTAGAGTTTGCGGAAGAATAACCATGAAAAAAGACAGACTGATATCAGGACACCCAATTTCAGGAACTGAAGACACAGAAATTGACCTCAGACCGCGGCGTCTGGAGGATTACATTGGACAGGAAAGACTTAAAGACAATCTTTCAGTTTTCATTCAGGCGGCGTCTCAGAGGGGTGAATCGCTGGATCACATACTCTTCCACGGTCCCCCTGGCTTGGGGAAAACTACCCTTGCCAACATAATCGCTCATGAAATGGGATCACAAATCAGGACAACTTCAGGTCCTGTAATTGAAAAAGCGGGAGATCTGGCTGCCATACTTACAAATCTGGAAAAGGGAGATGTTCTGTTCATCGATGAAATACATCGCCTGTCCGCATCTGTGGAAGAGATTCTATATCCTGCCATGGAGGATTTTAAGCTCGACATCATAATAGGACAGGGTCCAAGCGCCAGGACCATAAATCTGGAACTTTCGCCATTTACTCTAGTGGGAGCTACGACTAGGACAGGACTACTTTCCAACCCATTACGCGACAGGTTCGGCATCATCTTTCACCTGGATTTTTACTCTCAGGACGAACTCAGGAAAATCGTCAAGCGTTCGGCAAACATACTCAAAACCGAAATTACCGAGGATGGGGCTTTGGAAATAGCGACCAGGTCCAGGGCAACCCCAAGGGTAGCCAATAGACTGGCGAAGAGAGTGAGGGATTTTGCTCAAGTTCGTGGCTCTGGAGTAATTGACGTTGATACCGCGCGTAGCGCTTTAGATATGTTGGAGGTAGATTTATTCGGCCTTGATAACATGGATAGAAAATTTCTCGAAACCATAATTTTCAAATTCGATGGGGGTCCAGTCGGAATAGAAACATTGGCCGCTGCGATAGGAGAAGAAAGCGAAACACTGGAAGACGTTTACGAGCCATATCTTGTGAAGGAGGGATTCATAGACCGAACTCCCAGGGGCAGAATGGCAACGAGAAGAGCCTATGAACACTTCAATCTGATCAAGAAAACTGACCAGGAAAGGCTTTTTCCGTAGGATTATTTTGTCTCAGGGATTCATTTGGAAGGCTTGAATCAGATTCACATGTCCAACAGAATTCATATACTCAATGAAAATGTCATCAACCGGATCGCAGCCGGCGAGGTTGTTGAACGGCCTGCGTCGGTGGTGAAAGAACTTATCGAGAATGCTATAGACGGACAAGCTGGATCTATAGAATTAGCGATTCAGGATGGTGGCAAAAAACTTATCAGAGTTAAAGACAACGGCACAGGAATGGAAAGGGATGACGCTTTCCTCTCCCTTGAGCGCCACGCGACCTCCAAGCTGATAACCGAAAAGGATTTGATAGGCATACCGACTATGGGGTTTCGCGGAGAAGCCCTGGCAAGTATCGCTTCAGTTTGCAGAATGCGATTAATGACAAAGGACGAATATGGAGATGTCGGGATAGCCCTACACTGTGAAGGGGGCGTACTTACACGTAGCGAACCTTTTGCAATGAACAGAGGTACTATAATCGAGGTCCGAAACCTTTTTTACAACACTCCTGTTCGTCGAAAATATCTCAAGGGCGCGCCTTTAGAATCCGGCCACGTGCATGATCTTATTCTTAAGATGGCCCTGGCAAATCCTTCAATAGGATTCACCTTTATGGACGACGAAAAAATCAGAATTAAGGCCCCGACCGCCAAATCTCTCAAGGAAAGGGTCTACGGGCTGTTCTCTGCAGATATTGTTGAGAATCTGGTAGAGTTGAATTATGAGCTTGAAGGAGCTTCTCTGTGTGGCTATTTTGCAAAACCACCTTACACAAGGTCCTCCATTCGTCACATCTTCACTTTTGTTAACTCAAGGGCTGTACGAGACAGACTTGTCAACGCTTCAATTATGAAGTCATTTTCAAACCTCATCGAACGGGGACGCTTTCCTCTAGCCTTATTATTTATCCAAACTCCCCCAGACGAGGTTGACGTAAATGTCCATCCACAAAAAGCTGAGGTTAGGTTCCTAAAACCCGGGAATATATCCAACCTTATTTTTAATGGTGTCAACGAGGCCCTTCAGCAAAAAAACTCGAAACAAAGAATATTCAGAGGGTTGAGCGATCCCGGTTCGATAAATACTGAACCTTTACAATACCCGTCCCGAAATGAAAACCGCATGGGATTCAACGGAGAAAAGGATCAGGGAGTTTGGCGCAGGTTTCCCTGGGAGTCAGCTCAACCTGACTCTCAGGATGGTTCAATCGGGAGTCGCTCCAAGTTCTCAAACCTTGGCATTCTCGGAAAGCTGCCAAACTCTTTCATATTACTCAGTGATGACAACTCCATGATAGTAATGGACCAGCACGCTGCGCACGAAAGACTGATATTTAATGAACTCTGCAATTCTAGGAAAACGAATCATTCCCATGAATCCCAAGATCTTCTTATTCCAGAAGTCATAGAACTTACAGCCCTGGAATCGGAAGCATTGAGGGGAAACCTGGAAGTACTTGAAAATTCAGGTTTCGTAATAGAGGAATTCGGTTCCAATACGTTTGTAATTCGGTCAATTCCTTTGTGGCTTCTCGGGGTCGATCTAAACAAAACCATTGGAGGGTTCGTGGATGTTGTCCTTGACACGGGCCTTAAGGCAGACCCCGAAGCTCTGCGGGAAAATCTATTTAAAAGCCTTGCATGCAAAGCCGCCGTAAAAGAAACTCCCGGTT
>DYRE01000126.1 GCA_020718965.1 Desulfomonile tiedjei | reverse complement strand
CCTTTTTCTCCGCAGGGACCTCTTGTTTGGTCACAGGTTTCCTGGAGGGAGGGGAAACTACTGAAGGTTCAGCTTTTGACGTTTTGGGAGGCGCCTTGGCTGAAGGCGGCCTGGGTGAAACATCTCTGGGCGCTACCTCTTTTTTATCGGGCGACCAATTGCGGTCAGTGACATGGGCCGGAGGTTTCGTTGAAAACACCGGCTTGGGGGGAACGCATGAATCCAGCGTTGAACTACTGGAACTTCCGTTCTCTCCTACTGTCCGACAAACAGAGCTTGCGGGGGGCGCCGGCGGGAAGCATTGCATTGAAGGCGGCGTAGGAGTCAGGCTGACAACCTTGGTCGCTTTCATGTAGCCATCCTCAAGCGTGAAATCAACCGCTACGACCTCGCCAAGGCACGGACGCCTGTTGGGGACATATTTTGTGCGCCACCCTACATTCACTTCGGCGCATTGGCCATTTGATTTTACTGTCATGGTTCTCCATCCGTTATCCACGACAGTGCCTTTGAAAGTGCAGATGCGGTATGCGTCGGCGGAAACCGCTCCAATGAAAACGATGGCCATAGTCAAAGAAACGATGACCGTAAAACTAACAACATGATTCTTCCCGGACATAAGGAACCTCCTCACTCGGGGGCGTAAGGATTTTCGCGATAGGCTTTTCTGGACGCATCCTACTAGCCACCGCCAGCATCTATTGGCTGAAAGTAGCCAAACTAATAGTAGGTTATTGATAAAATGTCAAGTAATTTAGAGATTAAATATACATCTTATTAATATAAAATACTAAAGTAACTTATGGTCTCTTTTAACCCGAGCGTTGTCTTTGTAAACACTCTATGTTATATATCGCGAATTGACAAGGGAGGCTCCAGTAATGGGTTTATGCCGCGACATCTCCGAATGCGAAATAGAATTTGTCAAAGAGATGGCCGAAGGTCTGGGAAGTTCAGGACTCATCCTGGACGCCATTCTTGAAAAGGCCCTGGCTGCCAGATCTAGGGCGGAGGAATTATTGCGTCAGTACCAGAACAGCAAATCCAGCGCGCCTGTGGAGTTGCTCCAGGAATTGAACAAATGTATATCAGAGTATAACGGTCTGATCGGTAAAGCTGAAGAGGCTTTGAGATGGTTGCTGATTCAACGGGAGGCGTGCGGTTTTAGAAGACATAAAAACGTTAACCAGTTCTATCCCATCCCCGAGAGACTTATTCCCGTAAGGCAATGAAGCCGAGCATCGCGCCAAGAATTGTTCCGGCTCTAATCGGCTTACTGATGATGATTTGTTTTTATCCGTTCTCGGGGCTTGCCCAAGATCTCCCACCTAAGGACTCTAAACCGGAAAAGATTATAGTGGTTACTCTGTTCACGTCTTCTGACTGTCCGTTTTGTGATCATGTCAAAGAATTGCTTGAAGATTTGAAAACCACATTTCCCATAAAAACAGATGTATTTGATATCAATCAGCCTGCTGACTACGATCTTTTCTCCAAGGTTGGATCTCTATATAAACACAAAAATTTTGCGGTTCCTCTGGTTATCGTGGGCAATGAAGTTATGGTAGGTCAGTCAGAGATATTTGGCGGAATTGAAAAGACAATAAGACTTTGGGAGACCTCGAAAGAATCACCTCCCTCGATCAGGGAATTGGCGCTAGAGGCCTCAAGAGGAGCTACCTCGGGAAAAATTGGACCACAGAAGGTTGAATCTGATCCCAAATTAAACAATTCAAAAAACTCTCGACTGCAAAATAACTCTAAGCCCCATAAACTTAAAATCATAAGTGACAATCCCAATTGACAGCTACCCCCCTGCCATAATCATAGTCTTACACCCCGCCCACAACCCTTGACTATATACTTATATATGAATATATTTTTGATATATTAATCGTGAAGGGGTGTAACATGTTTTCAATAGACGATGAATCCAAGAAATTCCTCAAGGAAAAAATTGTAGAAAACCAGTATGTAAGAATATTTTTTGGCGGCTACGGGTGAGGCGGTCCCAACATGGGACTGGCTCTGGACGAGCCTAAAGAAGCTGACGAACACTACACTATCAACGAAGTGCCAGTTATCGTGGATCCTTTCGCGATGAAGATCATAAAAGAATCTGGCGGATTAAATATAAGATCAAGCGTTTTCGGACCCACAGCGGAGTTGGTGGGTAGCGAATGCAGTTCTGGCTGTAGCAGTTGCGGCTAGGGTGATCAATATGCCTATGTTCGAATTTGTATGCGAAGATTGCGGGAAGGAATTTGAGAGGATAGTTTTCGTATCAGAATGTGATGAGAAAGTATCCTGCCCGGTATGTAACAGCAAGCGAACCAAGAAAAGTTTTTCAGTATTTTCAAGAACCGGCATTGAAAAGAGTTTGAGTTCTTCTTGCGGATCCTCTGGTTCAAAGGGATTTTCCTGAGGTTAACCCAGAGCGCCGTGGGCGCTTGTTGCGGGCGGTAACGGGATATTAGCATCCATGTTACCGCCTTTGAATTCAATCTTCTAATCCCATTTACGCCTGTCTTCTATAATCTTATCTTCACTTTCAAGTGTCCCTGGGTCAAGCACACAGACAGAACCTTTAAGCCGCAATGAATCCCTGATCGTAGCCTCCACTTTAGAAATAAATCCTTCCGCAATTGAGCCTTTCAATTCTATCTCGAGCTTCATTACATCCTGATCATCCGGTCGCTCCACAACAAGCCTGGCCTTTGCTATCTCCGGATGAGCCTCTACCACTCTTTGAACCTGGGATGGATGAACAAACATTCCTTTGATTTTAGTAACCTGATCGACCCTACCCATAATTCGAGTGAGTTTCGGGGCCGTCCTCCCGCATGAGCATTCTTTACTGGAAACACTGGAAATGTCGCCCGTCCCGAATCTGACCAGCGGATAGATCCTGTTATTACAGGTTACAACAACCTCTCCCACTTCACCCTCCGGGAGCGTCAGACCTGAGTCTGGATCAACTATTTCGACTATGACGTCATGATGTATGTGCATACCGTTAGTCTCCGGACATTCGTATGCCAAACAACCTACATCAGCGGTCCCATAGGCCTGCCGCGCCACTATGCCGAATTCGTCGAGGAAACGCTTTCTCATGGATTCAGGAAGCATTTCGGCTGCGAGAAAAGCTACTTCAAGTTTGATATCCTTGCGCGGCTTGAATCCCATATCTCCGGATTTCTTTAGAATAGCCATCAGAAAACTCGGTGTTCCAATGAATCCCGTGGCGCCCAGAGTCTTTATTATATCAACCTGCCCCTCGGTGTTTCCGACACCGGTGGGAACAATAACCCCTCCCAACTCGACAATGCCTTCTTCAAACATGTGCCCCGCGGGGGTCATGTGATAAGCAAAAGTGTTAACCACTATGTCTCCAGGTCTGAACCCAACGGCATACAGGGCCAGTTTCCACCGCCAGTAATCTACTGTCTTGCCTACTGGATCGTAGATTGGACCCGGCGACTGATGAATTCTTGCCAAATCACTAATCGGAACAGTCAGAAAACCACCAAAAGGACGACTTGCATTCTGGGCTTCAGCCAAGTCCTTTTTTTTGGTAACGGGCAGCTTGCTCAGATCCTCTACGGACTTGATGTCTCCGACGCTGATCCCCAAGCTATCCATTGTTTTTTTCAAAGGAGTCCCAGCCTGGTACGCAGTAGAGATGATTTGTTTCAAAAAATCTTCCTGATACCGTTTTCTCTCGGATACCGACATTGCCTCATCCGTGCTTGATAGACCCCTGTTTCTATCTTCAAACCCCATTTGCGCCTCCGTATATGAAAAATATTCAAAAGCCTAGTCTAACCAAAACGGGTTACATCCAATAGTTCATGTCACCGAACAAAATTCGCTCAGAGTTTTGGAGTTCTCAATGCAACACTATAATTGACATGTTTTTTGTGACCGCTTATTATGCTGGATATTACACCTTTTAACAAATCAAGGTTAATCTTGACAAACTAATTGTGTCAAGTTGAATAGATTTTTTCCTAGTCCTTTGGATCGATAGACATCATAAAGAAATTACTTTCGTGGACAGAATCTCTTAAAAGAATGAATCGTAGCCATCTGATCCATTATTACTTACATGTCCAACATGTTATAGCGAGTCTACAGAATTGTGGTTCAGGTTATGAGCGAGTCACGGGCAAACTTTTTAGAATGCCCCATTCATGGTTTTTATCGAAATATATTTGTTTCATCATGCTGAACATCGTACCTTTTCAAACATAGACATAGGGCAATCAGTGATTTGGAAATAATTATGACTCTATTTAACTTCTTCAGGAGGATTTGATGACCGTTAGCAAATGGATTGACATGGGAACTGTGCTGAGCCTCCAGGCTGAGCAATATCCGGACAAGCTTGGCTGCCAGGACAAGAACATGAACCTGACATTCAAACAGTGGAACGAAAGGAGCTGTCGGTTAGCAAATGCTCTGACCGCAAACGGATGTGGTCATGGAGATAGATTTGCGGTCATAGCTTATAATCGCGTCGAGTGGATGGAGATTTACGCGGGTAGCGCCAAGGGTGGACAGGTAAGTGTGCCGATCATGTTTCGGCTCGCTGGTCCGGAGATTGAATACATCACCAATGACGCTGGATGCAAAGCGTTTATAGTTGAAAAACCCTTTGTTGACACTATCAATTCGATTAGAGAAAACCTTTCTGTGCCTAAGGGAAATTTCATTTACCTGGGAGAACCCGGAGAAGAAGCTCCAGAGGGTTACGTTAATTACGAACAATGGTTGATGACCGCTAGCGCTAAAGAATCTGATCTCACTGTTGACGCGGCTGATCCCTGGACTTTCATGTATACATCGGGAACCACCGGCAAACCCAAGGGTGTAGTGCGAACACACGAGAGCTATCTTGCAATGTATTATCTTGATGTGGCGAACATGGGGGTAAGGCCCACAGATAAGGCCCTCATGGTAATGCCTATGTGTCATGTAAATTCGATTTACTATTCTTTTCCATATACCCTGGTTTCAGCTCCTGTTTGCGTATACAACGAGTCAAGTTTCAGCCCCCAGGATTTCCTTAAAACGGTTCAGGATTATCGGGTGACCTTCACTTCCCTGGTTCCCACGCATTATATAATGATTTTATCGATGCCCGACGAGGTCAAAAAGCAATTCGACGTATCGAGTATGCGCCAGTTGCTGATTTCTTCCGCTCCGGCTCGAAAAGAAACCAAGATGGCCATCCTGGACTTTTTCAAAAATGCGGAACTGTGGGAGGCTTACGGATCAACGGAAGCCGGTCTTGTTACCTTGTGCCGCCCCGAAGACCAGCTCAGGAAGCTTGGAACAATAGGAAGGGAAATCTTCGGAATAGACCGCATCAAGGTCCTGGATGAAGAAGGAAACGAAGTTCCCGATGGACAGGTGGGTGAACTCTACGCCCGAACACCGATGCTTTTCAAGGAATACTGGAATCTTCCCGAAAAGACCAAAGAGGTTTTCTGCGGCGAATGGTTCACAGCGGGTGATATGTGCTACAGGGATTCTGAAGGATTTTACGTTCTGGTTGATCGCAAAGCCAACATGATCATAACCGGCGGAGAAAATGTGTTCCCATCAGAAGTCGAAAATGCTCTTGCATCTCACAATACGGTGAAAGATGTAGCAGTGATAGGCGTGCCTCACGAAAAATGGGGCGAATCTGTCCACGCCTTTATTATATTAAAATCTGGAGTGGATCCCTCTGATGGACTTAAAGACGAGATCAGACGGTTGGCAAAGACCAAAATAGCGGGATACAAGGTTCCTAAATCCATTGATTTTATCTTGGATGAGGACATGCCCCGAACAGGAACCGGGAAAATCCTTCATAGAGTATTGAGAGAACATTACGGCACGTGGAGTGACACAAAGTAAGGCCCCGGCGGCAACACGCAAAGCCCGGCCTGAGCTTGCGTTCAAATTTCTCCTGTTTGTGTTTTTAAAGAAGTGGCCCAGTGTCACTTCTTTTTTTAGGTAACGACTGTTGCAGCACACATATTTGTGTGGTATTGCTTCCCATGCCTCAGCGCCGTAGTAGTCATTCAACGATTATTGGAGAGCGGATGAGAATAGCAGCGTTGTTGATTTTATTCATTGCACTTTTTTTCTCGGCTTTAACTCATCCACAAGCAATTGCCCAGTCTACTTCTAATATGGAAAAAGACGCCCCCCAGCGCTGGATGAGCCATCAAATGTTCCAACCCCCTCCTGACGATTCCGAAAAAGCCAAACTGTCTGATAAGGCTGTAGAGGAAATCAGACAACTTTATCTGGAAGCTGAGAGAGAAATTCAAGCCAGGAATCAGTCGGGGACTCACCAGCAAAAACATTAGTCAGGCGACAAATAGGTCTCGAGTAAAACAATCGGTTTTTTCATGAACTTCGGGTGTGGATATCCTCGCCTGCGCGGAATCGGTTTGGCTATTACACAAAGGATTGCCGGAAATCCAGCAAAAGAGGTTTTCTGGAAACCGCCCGTAACAAATAAATCGAGATAAATATTTGGGGGCAAGGAGAACAAGACGGCAAATCCATAGAAATTATTGGTGAAGCCAAGACCCAACGAGG
>DYRE01000125.1 GCA_020718965.1 Desulfomonile tiedjei | reverse complement strand
AGCCATGGATTTACTGGCCGTCAAGATTGGCATGGACCCCCTTGAACTTAGACTCAAAAACGCTCTGAGGCCAGGAGACAGGAATTTTGTCGGAAAAACACTTACAACTTCCACAGGAATTATAGAATGTCTGGAAACCTTGTCCAGGCATCAAGCGTGGACACAGAGGTCATCCTGGAAAAAAAACGCAGGGATTTTCAAAAAGAGAGGTGTGGGAATTTCCGCTCTAGCTCATGCGTCAGGATATGGACCAATTGTTCCTGATTACGCAAACGCAAAGCTCGAACTGTCTCAAGAGGGTAAATTTATTGTTTATTGCGGCGTTGTGGACATGGGGCAGGGAAATTCTACCGCAAATGTGCAAATAGTGGCCAGCATCCTAAACCAGCCGGCGAAAAACATAGAACTTGTTCAGCCTGACACGGAACGAACCCTCCCTAGCGGTTCGGCTACCGCTAGTCGTTGCACTTATACATTTGGTAACGCTCTGATTTCCGCCGCTCAAATCATGAAGGACAGGCTTTGCCAAAAAGCGGCGGATCTTATGATGAAAAAGGATCCACACAAATTTGCGGTTACCCGGGATGTCATAAGACATCTCCCTACAGGCGGGGAAATCCCACTAAAGATAATCGCCAAAATGATGGATTCAGGCGAAAGGATTGTTACAGCTTATTTCAGAGCCCCGGTCGCTGAAGATTTAGTAACTGCTGACGACAACTTGAGGCTTCACGGGATGCCGCACAATCTATTTTCATACGCCGCTAACCTGACTTGTGTCGAACTGGACGAGATCACGGGAAAAGTCACTGTCGCAAATTATGTTACGGTCAGCGACTGTGGAAATGTTCTTAATCCACAGCTTTACGAACAACAGATTCAGGGTGGAGCAATCCAGGGACTCGGATTGGCTCTTTATGAAGATTTTGAGGCTGTAGATGGGCATGTGACGACTAAGGATTTTTCAACCTACCTTGTTCCAACATCCATGGATACACCTGATGTAGAGTCTATTGCCCTCGGTATCTACGAATCCACTGGGCCTTTTGGCTTAAAAGGTGTAGGTGAAATATCCACTAATGGACCTTTACCTGCAATCGCCAACGCCATATTCGACGCGACTGGCCACATGGTTCTCAAATCTCCCATGTCGCCGGAAATCACTTTGACGGCTATGACGGGAGTTTCAGGGAGGCATTATCCAGATTGATTGTATCATTCGAACTAAACGGCAAAGAAGTCCACATAGAAACGGCGCCGGACAGGAGAGCCATTGATCTTCTGAGAGAGGATCTGGGCCTGACAGGAACCAAGGAATCTTGCGGCAACGGAGACTGTGGAGCATGCTCTATACTTGTAGATGACAAAGTACGCCTCTCATGCCTAACCCTGGCGGCTCAACTCCAGGGCCGCAAGGTGGTTACAATTGAGGGTGTTTGCATGGAAACAGATGGGCTTCATCCACTTCAGGAATCGTTTGTTGAATCGGGGGCCTTACAATGTGGATATTGCACGCCGGGAATGATAATCGCTATAATTGATCTCCTGAATTCGAATCCCAATCCCTCGAGAAATGAAATTCGTGAGGCGATATCCGGCAACCTGTGTCGTTGTGGAGCGTATCAGAAAATCCTGGATGCGGTAGAAAAAGTGGTCAGGGATAGGATTGAGCGAAAATCATGAGTCACGTCCTGGTTCCCACAACACTTGAAGAGCTATGGACTTTCATGGCTGAAAATCCCGACGCCATGATATATGCGGGAGGGACTGATCTCCTGGTGAAGATTCGTTCATGCGCTGTAACGACTGATTGTCTGATTTGCATGGAACGTCTCAATGAATTGAAAGGAGTTCGAGTCGAGGCTGGCGAGATAATTATTGGAGCGTTAACGACTCATCGGGAGATGTTGGATAGTCCCATCGTTCAGAGAGACCTACCTCTCCTGTATAACGCCCTCAAAAACCTGGGATCGCCCCCCATCAGAAACATGGGGACATTGGGCGGGAATATTGTCACAGCCTCTCCGGCCGGTGACACACTGCCTCCTCTGTACATTTCCAATGCTCATTTGGAGATCCGTTCGAGAAACTCTAGTCGCAGAGTACCCATAGAATCTTTCATCCTGGGTCCCGGAAGAGTTGACATGAGACCAGGAGAGATTTTGTCCCAGGTCGTAATCAACAAAAATACCCGGTTCATGGTTCATCATTACGAGAAAGTGGGCAGACGTAGCGCTCTGGCCTGTTCAGTAGTCAGTATGGCAGCTTTAATGAATATTTCGGAGGATAACACAATATCCGAAATACGCCTGGCATGGGGAAGCGTTGGCCCTACCGTAATGAGATTCAGGGATATCGAGACTTTTCTGGTAGGCAGAACGCTTACCGTGAGAGGCATTGAAGACGCAATCCGCAAAGTTCAACAATCTGTTATGCCCATAGACGACGTAAGGGCCTCGGCCGCTTACAGGCGGGAAGTGGCCGGTAGGCTCATGCTTCGACTTACAGGCTACGCATCTTCCAGGTGATCCGGCAAGCGGCGACATCAATCCTCTTGAGACAGCATTCAGGAAACTATTTGAATGATGAAAACAGAGAGCCTTTGGACCAGAGAGTTCATAGCTATCAACGCCATTGCCTTTCTGACGTATTGCAACATTGCAATCTTTTTTCAATTTCATGATTATCTGGCGACTCTGAACATCCCCCCAAATCAGATAGGATTTCTTATAGCGATATTTTCCATATCGGCGCTAATAATCAGGCCCATAATAAGTCCCATGGTTACGGACGAAAACTCAAAGAAATGGATGTTTGCGGGGTGTTGTTTACTTGTTGGCTCACTGGCGCTCTATAATTTTTCTACAGGTTTTTGGTCTATGGCGATTACAAGGGCGCTCCATGGCGCGACTTACGTCATGGTTGGAACAGCCGCGATAAGCAAGCTAGTCTCAATCATCCCCAAAGACAGGAGCTCTCAGGCGTTCGGGCTTTTCTCCGTAATTACACTACTTCCCTTTGCGGTTGTTCCACCTCTAATGGATCCATTGAGTGACTTTCTGGGCGGGTTTGATGGCGCAATAAATGTCTCCGCTGCGATGATGCTGATTAATCTACCCTTAATTGGACTGTTTAAGAGTCACGACAGCGAGACTACACTAAATACAAGTCGTTACACAATCAGGGATGGGTTGCTTAACCTTCGGAATCCCCAGGTGTGGTCCCTGCTCGTCATAAATCTGATTGTGTGGACATCATTCACAACAATATTCTTTTTTCTTAAAGGATTTGGCGACAAAATAGGTATTCCCAACCCCGGACTTTTCTTCACAGTTTCAACATTTACGGAGATGGCTGTCCGAGTCCTTGCGGGGCATTTATTTGATAGGGCCGACAAGAGATTGTTGCTCATGGCGTCAATCATGATCCTGGTTGGTGGTTACGTTTCAATCGGGATGGTGTCAGGTCCCACGGGATTCTTTATTCTCGCGTTCACGCTAGGACTGGGTTGGGGCATAATACTACCAGTGATAAATGGCTTTCTGTTCGATGTGTCTGAACCCGAATTCAGAGGTCTGAACGCTAACCTGGCAACACAGATGTTTCAGGCGGGATTTTCACTTGGCCCGCTTGCGGGTGGGATGATTTTGAGCCATTACGGATACTTCAGTCTTTTCTTGATAAGCGGACTGTTTTTGCTTACGGCTATTCCTCTGACATTGCTTACAACAGTAAAACGCTAACATCTTAAACACAACAATAAGAGTCAGTTACAACTTCGGAAACATAATGAAAAGTTTAATACTACAAGCGCAAACAGGAAATTTGGATCATGCGGTTTCATTTGTGACGCAGTGCGCAAAAAGCCACGGTTTCTCAGAGGACAGGACACGAACAATTGGACTGGTTGTGGAAGAAGCCTTCGTCAACGTTTGCATGTATGCTTACGAAAAGGATACCGGCCGCATTGAAATCACCTGCAATCATGAAACGGCTTCGGGACGTTTGCTAATAGAAATTCTAGATTCCGGGAGGCCGTTTAATCCTCTTTGCTCAGTTCCACTCCTTGATCAAAACGCTGACATTAAAAACAGAAGAATAGGTGGGCTCGGAATACTTATAATCATCCAGATGACGGATCAGGTTTCCTATGATCGGGTAGGCGAGTTTAACCGCTTGACACTGACTTTTGAGAAAATTCCGAAATGCGACCAACAGGACTAGATCACAAATTAATTATCGCGCCGGAACAAGACCAGTTATCAATGGTTAACAGATTGGAAATATTGAGGAAGGTGTGGTCGGGGCGACTGGATTTGAACCAGCGACCACCTGAACCCCATTCAGGTACGCTACCAGACTGCGCTACGCCCCGACTATCAGATATCCAGATTTTTTACCGCACATCATGCAAATGTGTCAATCAATATCTCCATGTCCCGAATGAATGCGGTGATTACATCTTGAGATCCAGGACATCGGTTGCGGACGCCTTGCCCCGTTGAACCCTTTTCTTTACATGGTTGAATTCTCCAATTTTAAGCCTTGTAAACTCCTCGAGAGCATTCCTGACGGCAACCCTCGGCAGAGTGAGGCTCTGCCCCTCCGGGGAAAGATTTAATTCTTCCGCAACCCTGGTGGCCAGTTTCACAAAATCACTTTCCGAAATGACTTCACTGCCCATGCTATCCAATGCCGAGGCACAGGCCTTATAAACCGCAAATAAATCCAGGATCAGCCCCTTGAAAACTTCAAGCGCCTCTCTGTCGAGCACTTCGATTCCTTCCATGGAATCGGAAAACCTCACCCACCCCGATTCATTAAAGAACCGCATATCCCGGTCCACCAGTTTGTCGTCAGGGGTTAGTGGATCAAATATAAACTCCTTGTTCATCAAGTTCTTGATGTATTGGAAATTCCTACGAACCATCTCAATTGAAACCTGTTCCCCTTTCTCATACTGCAGGATGGACAAGGCTAACAGCGCAGGGCTCCATAAAGAATTGAGGAGCGCGTTCTTGTAGAATTCGAGGTTGACCCTCCGCGATTCATTTATAGTGTAACGATGATTCATCTCGAAGTTATCATCCACATCGATGAATTTTCTGGATTTGAATTTTTCGATGGTCAGGTCATAACCTGGGCCATTATCACTTGTCGTTTCTGATAGTTCTATTCCATTGTAGATTAGTCCTGCGCGGATGAAATTTATGGCTTTGAACAGACTGTCTTTTTCTACTACGGAGCGCCAGTGGCAAACAAAGCCGGCCGCCACCAGATCTATTACCGTGACTACCGAAGACCGGCTGACGCCTGTCATCAGATAGAAGGCAAAATCCTCGTTTATCTGTCGCCGTTCGCTTGAGCTAAGATCATTTAGAGGCGATTTAATCCCTTTCTTTGATAGAAATTCACGGAAAGAAACCGGTAAATGGAAGCGGACATATACTGCCCCGTATTTGGTCTTCAAAACTTTTCTGGATTCAAGGAAAGAAAAGAACGATTCCTTTTGTTTTTCCCTTCCCCGAAGTTCTTGCAGGTAAGATTTCTCCTCTGGGTTCTGGTCGTATCCAACATACGTAGGCACGAAGGTCAGGTCATCCACAGCCCCTTCAAAAACCGTGTCCAGAATGAACCCCAGCATCCCGATCTTAGGTTGGAGGAATTTGCCGGTACGACTTCTCCCCCCCTCAATGTAAAAATTGATATTTATTTTTTCTTTCAGCAGTACTTGCACATAGCTGGAAAAAACGCGGGTGTACAGCATCAGGCCCCTGAATGAGCGCCTTATGAAAAAAGCTCCGCCTCGCCTCAGAATATACCCGACCGGCCAGAAAGTCAGATTCTTTCCCGCAGCCATTAACGGCAGTGGCATCTGGTTCATGAACAGGACATATCCCACAACAAGATAATCAAAGTGACTCTTGTGGCATGAAACAAATACAAGAGAATTATTGCCACTAGCTTTTTTTAATATAGCGAAGTCTGACTCCCGCACATCAAGTTTCTCAAAGACCCTCTTGAAGAGTACCCGAAGAGCGTAATACAGAAAATGAATCATCTGGATCCGCTGATCCGCGGCAATTTCATCCACGTAACCTTCGGCCCTTTTACGGGTGTTTTCTTCAGAGGTTTTGTCTGAAGCCGCTGATTCACTTACAGCTTTCTGCATACGGGGATCTTTGAGGACACGTTCCTTAATTTCCATTCGGGAAAGTTTTTGCGGACCACGATTCACACGAATTCTGTCATTGATATTTTCGATCAATTCCCGACGGATCTCGAATGGCAAATCCTCCCAGGCCTTTTCTGATCCAAATTCTTCGAACTCCGCAATTAGATGAACAGGGGCCCCTACCAGTAACTCCGGGATCGCCCACTTCCTGAGCCGGATCAGTATGCGCTGAATTGGCCCAGGACTGTCCGGATCCCCTAGAAGGGTTTCCCAGAATGGTGTGACCTGCAGCGGTTGCCTCCTGTAATACAGGACAGAAACCGGGACTATTGCTATTGGCTCAGGTATTCTGCCCTGAGCCTCAAGCAAAACGCTTATTGGGTCGTGTTCAGGAGCAAGATATCTATCCCTGGTAGATCCTTCATCGATCAGAAAAAATACCCCGGCTCCACCTCTGGAA
>DYRE01000526.1 GCA_020718965.1 Desulfomonile tiedjei | reverse complement strand
CCATGCTGAACTTCCCGCCAATACAAAGCCCGCCATCTTTTGGATCAATGGCCAGAGAATACACATCCCTGATGTTGTCGTTGCCCAGAGAAAACCATGTTTTACCATCCCATTTCGCAATGTTTTGAATCGCAACGGAATCTTGATAAATCGTGAAGGTTCCGCCAGCGTACATGTTGTTAGCGGAATCAAAAATCAATGATAGTATCACGCCAGAGGCGACTGTCCCAATAGAACTCCAGGCCTTGCCATCCCATTTAGCAATCCCTTTGATTTCCACTCCTCCTGAAGCGGTGAAATCCCCACCAGCATATAAATTCCCCGAAGGATCAACAGCCATGCAATACACCACACCATTCAATCCCGATCCGAGAGACGACCATTTCACTCCATCGAATACGGCGATATTACTGGCTGGCGTGTCCTTTACGACAGAGAAGGATCCTCCGACATAAAGCATGTTGCCCTGTCTGACCATGGTGCGGATATCACCGTTCGTTCCAGGGATTCCATCGTTCATGATTGACCAGTCCACATCCGTCTGCGCCCAACTTGAAGCAGCCAAGAACGAAAGCACCAACACCGATGCCAAAAACGCAAATCTCTTCATTTTAAAACTCCTTGTATTGTCGCCACACATGAAGCGACTTTTGTTTATTCTTGAACAAGCCGATATGGTGTCTCAATTGGCTCCTTCATCCCCTTTCCAATGTAGAACAGGGGATACTCCCCCGCCGGAACAGGAACCGGGCGTTTTGACTTCCATTGCGCGACTCCCCACTTTCCGTCACCAGTGACCGCAAACTTGAAAAGAATCTTGCGTTTTCCGTTTTTAATAAAGACCTTAGGAGCCTTCCCGAATGCCGCAGACTCTGTTTTCCAAACAGCCTGCGCATTCATGACAAAATAATCCCAATTGGATTTGTTCATGGTTTTCAAGGCGAAATTGGAGGTGACTGTCGCCGGCCCCAGGAATGTAATATGCGTTCTTTGATCCTTTGAGTTTTCGATCACCACATTACCAGCATGCTCTGAATCAACAGTCCATTCCAGGAAATCAACATCGGAACTAGAGCTGCCGCCTCTTGGATAAGCTTGGTATCGATACGGAATCCCAACCAAACACTGATTCCAAAATCTGGTGTTGGGAGCACTTTGGTCTAAAACAAACTCATCTTTTATTATCAAAGGTTCTCCAAGATCGTAATTGTTCGACAAGATCGAAACATCACAGAGATCTGGTTTCTCGAAACCCATTGCAACCCGTAAAGAGTATTTGTCTACAGGAGAAATAAAACAAGACCACCCGATTGCTCCGTCCTTGAAAAAATTTACTATGCCGGCGTACTCTTTCACAGGTCGATAACCCGAATATAGTTCGACAGAAAAGAAATC
>DYRE01000525.1 GCA_020718965.1 Desulfomonile tiedjei | reverse complement strand
CCGCTCGATAAACTAATTTTTGACCCGGTCCTGCCTAGTTTGAGCTGGCCTGATTCATGGCATAGAATTGGTGAAGCGGTAAAGACGATTCGTCTTTTATCCACAGGAGCTGTTTTTGGCCAACCCGTGCGCACGATGGTTGGTTTGTCAAACCTCCGGAGTGGATTCAAAAGACTCCATCCGGTAGAAATTGATTTAACCGTTCTGGCGATGCTATGCGGCGCAGGTCTGGAATATGCGATGGTGGATATTTTTGAGCCCCGAATTTTGCAGGTAATAGAGTTGGCCAACCGGATTTCATAATGGTTTTTGTCGAATGCGATTAGGGATTTTCAGTGATGTTCATGGTAATCTTGAAGCTCTCATAAGTTTTCAGGAAGCCGTGCGGGAGGAAAAACTCGATCGATTGTTTTGCCTCGGTGACTCGATAGGATATGGACCGAATCCAAATGAATGTCTTGAATTATTAAGATCGGTTGAAAACCTGTCAGTGTTGATGGGGAACCATGAATGGGCCGCTCAGAACCTGGACGCAGCGAAATTTGTGATGAATCCCCTAGCCTACAGGGCTATTGTCTGGACCGCGGCAAGGCTGACGAGAGTGAATTGGGATTACATAAGAAATCTACCTCTTGGATCCGAGTTTGATCATTGCTGTTTCTTTCACGCTTCAGCTCATTGTCCCGAGAACTGGGACTATGTAAGGTCTGGAGACTGTTTGGCCATAAGATTGTGTCTGGAATTCTCCCCACAAAGAATAGTCTTTGTGGGTCATACTCATCAGGCGGCCCTACTGGATGCGGGTTGTGATGACGTATTGCCCTGTAGCCTCTTTTCAGATGGGACTACCTACAAAGACCCAGGCCTTTCCAGTCTCATTGTCAACCCCGGAAGTATAGGGCAGCCTAGAGGAGGACTCCGAAGCCCATCTTTCGTAATCTATGACAGCGGGACAGGAACAATTACCTGGCGGCGCATCGCAGGTTACGATCCCACTGTTACGGCTCAAAAGATACTCTCAACAAGTCTCCCCAGTAAGCTCGCGTATTTTCTCTCTAATAAATTCCAGCCTTTAACCCGAGGGGCTACTTAATTTGCAAGTTTACTCCGGATATCGAACGAGATCTCGCTTCGGCCAGCACCCGGCTCTAATCATGTTGTTCAAGATTTTCCTGAAGCGCATAGAGGGCTGCGCCTAGAGCGCCCATGATCTGTGGATGTGGGGGAGTAACTATTTCGTTTGGAATGTGGGACCTCAACAAATCAATGAGGAACGGGTTGTGTTCAATTACACCGCCCGTCATTACAATAACGTCCGTCAATGTGTCCATTTCCAGAATACGTTTGACTACTGAATGAAAAAGACCTCGCACGATTCTATCTACCGGGTGGCCTG
>DYRE01000524.1 GCA_020718965.1 Desulfomonile tiedjei | reverse complement strand
AAAGACGGATTTGTTTTCTGGTCCGGCAGGAAGATAGGTTGGTACGACCGGAAAGGTTGCGGTGAAATCAACGAAAAGCCGATTCGTATTTATAGGCCAGACCAGTGCAAGCATTTTGTCCTGGTTGAAATACGAAAAGCGGCATAACCCATTACCCCAACCCATTTACCCAACCCATCAAGGGGCAAGACAATCCCCTTGTGGGAAGTTTTGTTCCTTTTCAATACGGAGGAAAACTTATGAATAATTCAGAAATCGAAATGATGGCCGAGCCTTTAGAAGTCGAGATTACGGCAAAGCCGATCAGGATTGAATTGCCTACACAGTTACGCGAACATGCGGACGCTGCTGATCATTGCACCTGGCCTTTTGGGGAATTGCTCAGACAGGCAGCAACGGAGATCGAAAGGTTACAGAGGATAGTAAAAAGTAATGAACCCGTAGCTCTGTTACGAGAGATATGGAAACATCATCAGCCCGTCTATCTCTTTGAGGCCATCGCTGACCATACTGACACACAGGCGGCATCATAATGGAATATTATTATGATCTCGAAGTAATGGCCGATTTAATGGCTGATTTAATGGATGATTTAATGGCTGATTATTTCGAGGCCGACCACCAGGAAGATCGTCAAGATCAAGATTAGCCAAACATAAATCAATCAACCCACCAGGGACAAAACCTCCCTGACGGGGAAGTCTTGTCCCTTTTTTTATTCACTCCAAGGAGACAAGACCATGATTGTCAATTTAGTGAGAAATATGCGGTCTACTGCTAAAAGAACCGACAAAAGCAACCTCGGGCATTGCATCCTGCTTTTTCTGGCTGCCAGTGAAATAGAACGCTTGCAAGAGAAGCTTTCTGTGGCAGAAATCCGTAGCAACCAAACCATCAGGAGCAAAAAAACTCGTCTGTCTTTGGTAAAGTCTTTTCCCTCTTTAATTCAAAGGAGGAGATAAGCCATGAAGTTATTTATCCAAGACGAACAAGGACAGTACGTCACTGCGACAACCCCCGAAATCATTAAAGAGGGCCGTAGCCGTATTCGCTCCACACTGAAAAGAGGAACTGAATTTATCGGAAGTTCACAAGCGGCAAAGGAAGCAATAGCCTCAAAAATCTTTTCATACCAACATGAGGTCTTTGGTTGTCTGTTTCTGGACACCAAGAACTGCATCCTGGCCTGGAAGGAAATGTTCCAAGGGACTATTAATTCGACAACAGTTTACCCTCGTGAAGTGGTTAAGGAAGCCCTGCGGCTCAATGCGACAAGGGTTATCCTCGCTCACAACCATCCTTCTGGTAATTCTGACCCATCCCCGCAAGACATTGGCTTGACCAAAAAACTGAAAGAAATCTTGCAGATTATAGATGTTAACGTTCTGGACCATATA
>DYRE01000124.1 GCA_020718965.1 Desulfomonile tiedjei | reverse complement strand
CTATTGACTATTGTTTATAGGTTTTCATTTTGGCGCGAACACTTCAATTAAATCGAAAAAACTTTTTCACAAGCGTGCTCGCGGTTGGCGCTTTAATTGCCATCATGGGCTTAATTGTGTCTTGCGCCTCTAGGAATAGCCTGATCCCCGAGTCAGATCTTCATTCTTTGCTAAAAACGGTTGAGAAAAAGGCTTATATCGTGGGACAGTTCCAAGCTGACTTCCACAAGGTAAGAACGTCAAATCTCTTTCAGCATGAAACCCATATAACTGGACGATTGATTTTCCAGAAGCCGGGTCGATTCGAACTAAAATTGACTGGAGACGTCAACCTGAACATCTTTTCAGACGGGAGTTTTGTAGCATTAATCCACGATGGCCAGGATCTGGAATTTTTCAAGGCCCAAGGAGCAATAGATCTCTCCAAGTTTGCCGACCCAATGATGTTGTTGGTCAATAGTCTTAGCAATGGAGACACATCAAGATTTGCCAATTTAACTGAAAAAAAACACTCTGACGCAACGGTTATTGATATAGAACCGGGCGCTTTGAACGAGTTTGAGTCTGTCAAGAATGTTAAGGTCAAGTTTTCAGATGGAGGAACTATCAAATTGATAGAAATTCTCTTTCAGAACGGCAATGTTGAGCGGACCTATTTTGATAACTGGTCGCTTCTAACCCAAGATGATCCCAAGATAAAAAGAATGAACCAATCTATAGAAAAACTTTCAGAGATGGCGCTTTCCGGTCAGTCTGGAAGCATACTTCAGGTAAACCTGCAAGAACTCCTGACTGCGTCCGTTATCTCTGATGTTAAAAGCAACCATCCAAATAAGCGGGACTATCCGTAAAATTAGACGAGCAAATTGCCTGCTTCCAAGTAATTTGTTTCTGCTCCGGTTTGGTTTCACACAAATGCTGAGCGAAATACGTCAGTTATCGCTACGGGGCCTTGATCCTGGCGGCTTTAGATGTTTTTTGGTGACAAAAGCATAGGCGGTCAGAGGCGAAACGATTATCAGGACCAGGATGCACAGAGCCCCACTCATTATTACCAATGGGATCATGGCGACCATGAACCATATAGTTCTAATTTTGGGGGCATTTTCTTTCCATGTCATGGACATCGAAACGCTGGTTCCTATCTTGCGCTGTAAATGTCCAGGGGAATTCGAAACCCGTTGCTCGTCTCAAGAATACCGGACATCTTTCCGGAAGAAACGATCTTCCCCGTAAACCTATGGCCCGAATGGTGCGCAGCCTGAATATTGTCTCCGCTAATCATCCCCTTAAAATGCCAGGTCGACTTGTGGCCTATGGGATCATAAAGGTACGCTACCCCTTTAATATTTTTTCCATTTTGTTCGGCTACCGCTTTAACCTGATGTCCCATAATAGCGGCTTCCCAGTTACCCGAAATATTTGCGGCCAAGGCAACTTGAGCATAGATTCCTGTTATCAACAGAAAAACAAAATATTTTAGTGACCTTTTCATCGTAAAAAACCTCTATTATTGGTTCCTTGAGTTACAAATCACCATCCACAACGAGAGTCTAGGGTACGTCCATTCGTATTCTGCCGGTAAGATTTTTTATAACCAGGCGCGCATTCTTTTTGGCTTTACTGCTATTTCCAACAGCCAAAACTCCAGTAGAGCCATTGACTGATTGAACAATAATCAGGTCCGGTTTTAAAATTACTTTCTTGGCGTCTTTCTCAATGGCTAAATCAGCCTGTTCCATAAATTCTACACTTTCCCTATCATTTTCTTCCACTGCGAAAAGCGCTATTTGCGCTAACCCGATTAGAAAGTGCCTGTCAGGATAAGCCATGTTCTCTTCATAAAAGACCCCTAATTGATCTTCTGGTTCCAGAACCAACACTACCTTGGGATCACCTAGAAGAAATATGGAATTAGACGGAGTTGGTGATATTTCCAGTTTCATTTGACCAATCACTTTTCGTCAACGACTGATATGGGAATTTCCGAATGAGACCTGTCGAAAGGTTTCCGAGAACAGAATAGTCGTAGCGTTCGAAACATTCAGTGAGGGGACATTTCCAATAGTGGGGATCTTAACCATAAGATCACAGTTTTCTCGAATCAAGCGCCGTATCCCAGATCCTTCAGCCCCCATCACGATGGCAATCTTTCCTGAAAGATCGACGTCAAAATAGTTTGACCCAGACTTTGCGTCCGTCCCGTATACCCAACTTCCAATTTCCTTCAGACTTTGAATGCTGCGACTCAGATTTACAACTCTGGAAACCCTGACATGCGCCGAAGCTCCCGCTGAGGCTTTTTCAACCGATGCAGTGATCGAAGCGGCCCTATCTTTGGATAGGATAACCAAGTCCACCCCGAAGCAGCATGCGCTCCTAAGGATGTTTCCCAGATTGTTCGGATCCTGAATCTGGTCCAGAATGAGTATTGTGAATCTGTCTTTCTGCTTTAGAATTGACAGGTCCGATTCAAAATCACAATAAGCAAAAGGCGCTACCCTGGCGGCAATCCCCTGATTTCTCGGTTCACGCGTCAGAGAATCCAGTTCAAGGGGGGACATATACCTCATGTTCAGATTCAGAATTTCAAATTCTGATCTGAGACGTTTCTCAGCTTCCGAACCTTTTACCAGGAGAACTTCGTGAATTTTTCTACGCCCCGCTCTTATGGTTTCTATTATCGGATGAACACCATAAATTAGAGACGCCAGTGGGTCCGTTCTGTGTATTTTTGTCAATCTTTCTTCTGTTCGACTTTCACATCGGTCTTGTCCGTCGTCACCGGCGAAGAAGGCTGAAAACCATTGACTTTACCCGAGGCAATTTCTCTAAGAGCCATAACTACTTCTCTATTATCACGGGTCCGCACCATTAGAGGGGCGCCTCTTTTTAATTCTTTGGTCCTTTTGGACGCGAGAATTACCAGGGCAAACCTGTTTTCAACCCAATCCAGACAATCTTCAACAGTCACTCTAGCCATTATTTACACCTTTTTTCTTTAAAATCTCTTATTCTATGTTTTGAATCTGTTCCCTGATCTTTTCCACTTCTGATTTGATGTTAACAACATGCGCTGATATATCAGTTGAGGCTGACTTTGCTCCCAGTGTGTTAACTTCCCTGTGTAACTCCTGCAACAGAAAATCTAGCTTTCTACCCAATGGCGACCCTTGTTTTCCAAAAGCCAGAAACTGATCGACGTGACTGCCTAGTCTGATGAGTTCCTCGCTCACATCAGATCTGTCCGCGATTAAGGCTAGTTCCTGTAACATCCTGTCCTCATCGATTTCCAATCCGCCAGTAAGCTCTCGAACTTTTTTCTCAAGGCGAGTTCTGACTTCAGAAGATGTATGCTCGACGAGAGGAGACAATATGTCTATCGTCGCCCCAATTGAAATGAGTCGCGCTTGGATATCTTCCCACAAAGCCGATCCTTCACTGGTTCGCATTTCATCAAGCGATTCGAGGGCTGATTTTAAGCTTCTTTCAACAAGAGCCCATTCCTGTTCAAAACCCTCAACGTTTTCTGCGGTAGAAATTATTTCTTTCATGGTCAACATATCTGACACAGATATTTCTCCGGTCAGAGAGAACCTGTTTTTTAATTCCAGGAGGCAGTCATAATAACGTTGAGCAAGATCACTATCGACAGATAGTTCCATCAGGTTCCCTTTAGCTCCTGATCGCGTTATGGTGATTTCAAACTTTCCCCTATTGATTTTATCGGAGACAATCTTGCGAATTTGAGGTTCAAAGCAGTTGTATGTTTTGGGAAGTCTGACAAACATATCTAAAAAACGATGGTTAACCGCCCTAATCTCAGTTACGACTTCTACATCGCCAGTGTCACAGGTTCCTCGTCCAAATCCGGTCATACTCTTTATAGATTTTTCACTCAACGCTGATTCTCCAGCTTTTGCTTGTAGGTTTCACGGACCTGATTCAGTATTCCTATGAGTTCAGAATCTGAGTAATCCGGATACGTCCATTCTAAAGGTTGATAACTAGAGCGGCGAAAAATTAGTGTCAGGTCTGCAAAAATTCCTTGACTCAAATAAATTCTGTGGGCGTTATTTTTTCCAGTCGCAAGAACAAAATTTCCCAAAGACATCACACCAGGATCCAGGTTGAATTGCCTTCGTCCTTCCTGACTAAATTCTTCCTCAATGGCGTTGGTTAATATTTTAAAGCTTGCCAACCGCGACGAATCAACGAGTTCCTCGAAAGTTACAATCCAGCGCTTGATTCCAGCTCCCAACTCTATATCATAGTATTTGGTGAAATCGAATTTTAGTGGGCCCATTACCTCTTCCAAATTACCAAAAGTGTCTCTGAGATAATTCTCCAGATGCTGGACAGGACTTACTCTCGAACTCAGTATACTAAGAACCAACTGGGCAGGATCCGGTTCTCTTGGGAGACTCACTTTTGTAGCCCTTCGATTTTGTTTAACTGACAGATTTTTCTGGCCCGCTATACCTTTCTAATCTTTTCTTCTTCCTCTTCAGATGTCTTGCATTCTATGCAATGCGCAGTAACCGGCCTAGCTTCAAGACGCTTAAAATCTATTGGTTCTCCGCAGACTTCACAAAATCCAAAACTTTCATCTTCAATTTTTTCTAAAGACCTCTTGATCTTGTTGATCAATTTTCTCTCACGATCACGAATCCTGAGTTCAAAGTTGCGGTCAGATTCTAGGGATGCCCTGTCTGTTGGATCTGGAAAAGCTGTTTTTCCATCTCCTTCAGTCATGTCATCCACCGTGCGTTCCGCTCCACGTACTAATTCGTCGAGTTGCCTTTGCAGGATTCCTCCAAAATATTCGAGGTCTTCCTTCTTCAATTTCATCACACCCTCCGTGGGTTCACCTCAATCAATTTTAATTGAGGCTAAATCTTCTAGGCGTTAGTGATCACGCTAATAAAATGGGAGAAACAATCGTCGCTCCAGCATGAAAGTGTTAATCTCCGTTTTTTAAAAAGCAAAAGGAACTTGCCCTTTCCCGAGCAAATCATGAAGATGAATTATACCCAGCCATTTACCCTCGTGGTCTACAACCGAAAGCGCTGTAATTAACTTGGTTTCCATAATTTCCAGAGCTTCCGCAGCGGTTCTGTTTGCTCTTATACTGAGAGGTTTCTTCGTCATGAGGTTTAGCGCTTCCTCGTTAAACAGGTTTGAGCCATTTGCCAAGGCCCGCCTGAGGTCCCCATCAGTTATTATACCAAGTAATGTGTCTCCGGAGGTTACCATTGTCAATCCAAGGTTCTTGCCATTAATTGATTCCACGATCTCAGTTATTCTGGAATTTGGAGAAACTCTCGGAACAGCGGAACTTTCCAACATCATGTCACTGACTTTCAGTCTCAATCTTTCCCCTAGACTGCCTGCCGGATGGCTCCGCAAGAAATCCTCTCTCCTGAAACCCCTTCGAACCATCAATGCTACGGCGAGAGCGTCTCCCAAGGCCAATGTCGCCGTGGTTGAGGCCGTAGGCGCCATATTCAGGGGACAGGCTTCTCTGTCTACCCTACAGTCCAGAGTCATTTCAGACATACGGGCCAATGTCGAACCCATATTTCCTGTCATACCAACGATGCGCGTGCCCCATTTCCTGACAGTAGCGGCTAAAGAGGTAATCTCGGTCGTTTCTCCACTGTTGGATATTGCAATCAAAGCGTCATCTCTACCCACGATCCCGACATCTCCGTGTAAACCTTCCACTGGATGAACAAAAATGGCTGGAGAACCGGTACTTGTAAATGTCGCAGCAATTTTCCTACCAATTATTCCAGATTTTCCGACTCCCGTAACAATTATGCGGCCCCTCAAAGAATACAGCAGATCAACCACCAACTCAAAATTAGAATCAAGGCTGGAACTAACCTTTTGAATCCCTTGAATTTCAATTTCCAGGGCTTCCCTGGCAATGTTCAAAATCGATTTACTCATGACAGATGTTTCCTGCAAGCGCGTCAGACACTTCCTTTACGACATTCTGAACCAATTCTTGATCTTCCCCTTCAACCATGACTCGGCATAGAGACTGTGTACCGGAGTAGCGAATCAGAATCCTTCCTGAATCTCCTAGACGCTTTTCACAATCCTCTATGACTTTTCTTACGGCGGGAACTTCGTAAAATTTTACACGGGCCTTTATCGGAATGTTGTGCAGGATCTGCGGGAACTTCTTGATCCAACCAGTCAGACTTGAAAGTGATTTCGATGTTCTTTTCATTATTGACGCCACCTGCAGAGCTGAGAGAATTCCATCTCCTGTTGTGGAATAGTCAAAAAAGACAAGATGCCCTGACTGTTCCCCTCCGAAGTTATATCCTTCTTTCAGCATTGCCTCAACGACATATCGGTCACCCACGGTCGTCCTGACAAGGCGTATACCCTTCTGTTTCATCGCCAATTCAAGTCCCAGGTTAGTCATAACTGTGGCGACTAGAGTGTCATGTTTTAGCAATCCTCGTTCAAACAAGTCCAAAGAGACCATTCCCATAATCTGATCTCCGTCGACCGTGGCGCCATTTTCATCCGCAAAGATTGCCCTGTCTCCGTCCCCGTCAAGAGCCACTCCGAAGTCAGCGCCACTCTTCAGAATTTCCATGGTCATGGCCTCCGGGTGAAGCGAGCCACAATTTAGATTGATGTTTCTTCCGT
>DYRE01000523.1 GCA_020718965.1 Desulfomonile tiedjei | reverse complement strand
CAAAGCGCCCGCGCGTTGACCGACTCCGCGCACACCGACATGCCCGCCGAAACCCACAACCCGCCGCACGGACAGCCTCCCCCACCCCGAAGCGACTTCCATCAAAATACAATGGGACGCGGACGAGCGCTGATTTACGCGGAAAACACAGAGAATTTTCGTGTTCATCCGCGTTTATCCGCGTTTTCCGCGTCCCGTTTTGGTTTTGTTTTCACGCCCGCCGAAACCCACAACCCGCCGCACGGACAAGCCCACCCTCCCCGAAGCGGACTTCCACCTGCGCGCCGTCATCCGCTCCAGTCCGAAGGACTTCCATGTACTGAGAAGGGGCATTCACATGTGCCCGCCAGGGTATTCCCGCCGTTGACCGCCCACACAAACGCTCTCGCCGAAATTCAGAATATGCTCAGAGTGGCAGAAGACGGATTGTCATTCCATTTACCCAACCTTTTTGATATACCCGACAATAGTTCACCTCCGAATTTCAAAAATTTGTAGCCACAGAAATATTCGCCACATCTCGAACGGAGTCATACTGAATTTGGAATGAGTATCCCAAAGGGTTAGTCAGGAACATTGATTTCATTGCTTCTTTTAAGGTGTGAGATATTGGTGTGTGGTCTTTGAATTTCCGATTTAGCTTCACAGAGAAGTTCCGTTGACCCTTTTTCAACTCTGAAACAAAATGATGCTTTAATTCTTCACTACTTGTGAAGAATACTCTTCTACGCACGAAGTAATTATCTTCCGTTGATGTACAGTTTGGCAGTAATTCTCTGTCCCAAATGTGGTCTTGCCCAATATCATCATCCGTAAGATTGAAGCAGTTATGGCTGACTGTAGTTTCGGTTTTTGTGCACCCGTCCCAAGTTACATCTATATGATAGCACTTACCATCCAGTTTTACGATGTTCCACGCGTGGTTTCCTGTTCCATCGGAGTTGGTAGCGGTGCCGTACAATACGATGCACGAGATACCAGCAGCGTCGCAGAGTAATTTGAACGCCATTGAGTATCCTTCGCAGACTGCTCGCCCGTGCAACAATGCTCCTACCGCTGAATGTGCCTTATGATATGACTTGTCTGCATATTCATATGCCACATTCGTGACTAAATAATCATGTAAAGAAAGTTCTTTTTCATATGGGGTTAACTGAGATATATTGTTCGACCGAATGATGCCTTTAATCTTATCGGTTATTTTTCTTTCTACGCTTTCAATTTGGGGCGTGGGATAGAGATATGAGAAAACAATTGTCCTATGTGGAAACCTCCCCGCAAAATGATACTTCTGGAAGTCTACATAGAACAGTCCCGGATTATCCATTCTGACATACAAAACCAGTGTTTCAAGTGAACAACTTATTTTAGCCATTAAGTAAGATTCAATAAGGACTTCGCTTT
>DYRE01000522.1 GCA_020718965.1 Desulfomonile tiedjei | reverse complement strand
GGTAAGCTCTTGAACAAGGGGTCTTTTAAACACCCCTGGCGATTAGCTATTAAGGGTTTTGACGAGCGGTTGCGATTTCACGATCTGCGGCACGTTTTTCACACGAATTGTAGGCGATCCGGAATTGACTACGAGGTTAGTCAGGCGATTCTGGGCCATTGTGACCGGATGCGTCCGGTAACGGAACGATATGGTCGGATTAGTGATTCAGAGTTGGTGAGCCAGATTGACAAACTGGAATTTGATCATGGTTCAAGTGAAATATTAGTATGCGCAAACGCCTAAAAGTGTTTTTTCAAAAAGAGGAAATGTGACCTTTTTGGTACTTTTTCAGCAAAAAGGCGAACACCAAGTGTCCGCCTCATTCGTAACGTATTGTTTTCTTTGGCAGTCCCAACCGGTTTCGAACCGGTGTCTCCGCCGTGAGAGGGCGGTGTCCTAGGCCTCTAGACGATGGGACCATTAATCTGTCCTTTGTACAAATAGTTGGCCGTTGTTGTCAAGGACTTTGCCGCAAAATCGATCACAATGGCAAATTGAACAAACGTATGGCGTTATTGGTAGTGAGCGAAGCCAGATCAATCAAATCAACTCCCCTCACCTCCGCTACTTTCCTGGCTGTATGAATGATCAGCGAAGGTTCATTCTCCTTGCCACGGAAAGGCTCAGGAGACAAAAAAGGGCAATCGGTTTCCAAAAGAATCCGGTCCTCCGGAATATGACTCACGATAGATCTGAGTTGATTGTTCTTCTTGTATGTGACAGTCCCGGGTATTGATATATGGAAACCTAGGTCAAGGGCGCGTTGAGCATCCGATTCATCTCCCGAGAAACAGTGGATGACGCCTCCTGCCGGATATGGCCCTTTTTGTTCCAGAATACCTAATCCCTCGGCATAAGCGTCCCTAAGGTGAATCACCAGGGGTTTGCTTTTTCTCTTGGCCAGTTCAATCTGATCCCCGAACACACCACGTTGAACATCATGAGGTGAATGGTTCCTGAAAAAATCTAGACCAATTTCCCCGTATGCTACCACTTTGGGGTCATTGGCAAGATCTTCCATCAGCCCAAGATCGCCCTCCCCCACTTCCTTCGCATTATGCGGGTGAATTCCGATCGATGCGAAAACAATGGCATTTTCTCTCGCTATCTTGAGCGCCGCTTTAGCGTCTTCGATGTCAATACCAACTGTAATTATGCCAACCACTCCTATAACCAGGGCCCGGGCTACAACTTCCGGAACCTGAGCTGAAAGGGGTTCCAACTCAATGTGCGCATGTGAATCGATTAGTCTTACACCTGATTCGACTTCCATTTTGGGATCATCAGTAGCGATTGATTTCATTAAAGAGTTTTCCATCTCAAGGTCTTAATCATGAACCGATCTTGTTCTGAATCCATACTAC
>DYRE01000123.1 GCA_020718965.1 Desulfomonile tiedjei | reverse complement strand
TGGAATCCTGCTTGCAGGACTTGGAACATTCAGGAAGGATTTTATCTTTGCAACTCCTTTCCTGACTCAGGCGTGGCTTTTTATTACTCCGGTAATTTATCCCTTAAGCTCTGTTCCAGAAGAGTGGAGATCAATATACATGTTGAACCCAATGGTCGGCGTAATTGAAGGCTTTCGGGCCGTTCTTATCAAAGGCCAGTCTCCTGAACTTCAACCGTTAGTATTTTCGGCTCTAATGATGATGGTGATCTTGAGCCTCTCCTGGCCGCTCTTCCGAAAGCTTTCGGATTATTTCGCAGATGTGTTGTGACCCTTAAATGTCGAGTGACGTGACGATCAGAATAGATGGTTTATGGAAGAGATACGGATTTCCCTTTCCGCTTTGTCTGCGTAAGGGGCTCAACCTGATCACCGGACGTGGATTTGTCTGTGAGGATGATGATCGGTGGGCCCTCAAGGATATAAATCTTGAAGTGAGAAGAGGAGAGACCCTTGGTATTGTGGGCCGGAACGGGGCAGGCAAGAGCACGCTGCTTAAAGTCCTCGCAGGGGTGACCGCTCCGACCAGAGGCAGGGTGGAAATTCTGGGCCGTATTTTTCCCATGATAGAATTGAACGCCGGCCTTAACACAGAATTGACCGGGAGGGAAAATGTTCGACTACTGGGAGCTATTATGGGCCTTTCTAGTTCCGAGGTAGAGCGAATACTGCCCGATGTTGAAGACTTCACTGAACTTGGCGACTGGTTCGATCAACCGGTGCGAATGTATTCGAGTGGAATGTTAAGTCGCCTGGGTTTTGGTGTTGCTGTGAACATCAAAAGCGATGTAGTGCTCATTGATGAGACTTTTGCTGTAGGCGATCTGAAGTTTCAGAACAAGAGTTTTGCTAAAGTAAAAGAAATGAGGGAAAGCGGGGCTACCATACTGTTGGTAAGCCATAGCCTAGAAACACTTCAGTTCGTTGCAAAAAGCGGAATATTGCTCGAAAATGGCTCTCTTCTTTTTAACGGATCAGCCCTGAAGGCCATCAATGCGTATGAAACGCTAGTGTTTCATTCGGAACAGAAAAGGTTGGAGCATAGGGTCAGGAGCCGTATAACCAGTGAAGACGTAAATATTTTTGGAGCAAGGCTGTTTGATGAGGCAGGGGATACCATTACAGAGGTCACGGCCGGTGTGCCTTTCGGTATAGAAGTAGACCTTCAGATAAACAGGGATCTGGATCACCCCATGTTCTCCTTGGGCATTCTTAACGCGGCAGGGATCCTTTGCAAGTGGAACGTGTCTAAAGAAGACGGTCTTGTTGGCCCGGGTCCCCAGAATCATTATATACTCAGGGCATGGTATGCGGAAAACAGGTTATCCACAGGGGCTTACGAGGCTCACTTTGCAGCCCGAGACGCCGCCTCTTTTGAAACACTCGAAAGAATAGCCGGTATAGTGAGTTTTGCAGTGACTGGGCCAGAGAGGTCAAGGGGAATTGTCAGAGGGAAAGTCGATTGGAGTTTGATTCCTTTTGATCAGGTGACGGTTAATTCAAAGGGTCTGAAGTTATCGTCCGGCATGGATGTGGAGGGATCTACAACTGGCTGAATCGCTAATACAATCATGGAACCGGCTCATGAAATGGCGAGGAGAATGCTTCTCGCGATACGGCGCCGTGCAGAATTTTCCTCTCAAGAATCCTCATAATGAGATCCTGTCGCTACTGCAGCCCGGGAACAGGGTTCTCGATATAGGAGCAGGGGTTCATAAACCTTTTCGTGAGACCATACTCTCTGTTACGTCATTTTATTATTGCCTGGACACCGACCCGGATGGGGCATTCGACTTTCGGTCTTTCCAGGAAATTCCGGGGGAGCTGAGTTTTGATTTGGCCATTGCGAACCAGGTTCTGGAACATGTTGCTGTTCAGGATGCTCTCGATCTGGTTGCGTCTACCTTTTTAAAACTGTCAAATGGCGGCAGATTCCTTGTAACGGTCCCAAACGCCGCGCACCCAGTGAGGCAAAGGGACATTTCCCACGTAACTCCCTGGGCCGCCAATGATCTTTACAGTCTTCTCAAGTGCGCCGGCTTTGAAATTGAAAACATTGGCCGTTACAACAAGCATCCACTCACGCCTGATCCACTGAAACGCTGGATTGTGGAAACAGTATGCCAGGAATTTAGAATAGACTGGTGCGACAGCGTCATTATCGTGGGAGTCAAGCCGTCCGGAGAAGATATCACCTCGGAGAAAAGCTGAATGCCTCTGTCCACCGAACCGGTTGAACTGACAATTGACGGGCGGGTTTATGCGGTAGAGGTCCTACGGAGAAAAAAAGAGCAGCCCGAAGCTCCGCGCCTCATAATAATTTCTCGCATGATCAACGATGCGGGGATAAACATTCTTCGCGCCTGTCTCGATGGGGTAAAGCATTTCACACCAGATCCTCATGAAGTCTGGGTGGTGGATAACAATTCACCGATGGAGAATCTCAACTGGTTGTTCGAGAGAGATGAGATCAACCTCGCCCTGAATCGTGTGGAACCCTTTCCTCCTGATGTACAGGAATCGGGATTTCCAGGCATAGATGATCAGAAAAAGTGGGGTAGCTACGCCAACGCTATTGGGCTGGAAATTGGTATCAGGCTTATTGACCAGTTGAGTCGGTATGTCATGACAATGCACATGGACACCATTCCCTGCAATGTGAACTGGTTGTCATTCCTGAGCTCAAAAATCAATGGTCGGGTAAAAGCTGCGGGAGTTCGCCTGGATAGAGCAAGGGATCCCGAAGGCGTCCTTCACGTTCTGGGTTACATGTTCGATTACCAGACGTTCAGGAAAATGAGACTGGATTTTTTTCCAGAGCTTCCCAAGATGGATGTGGGGGATAAGGTTACAATAAGGCTCAGGGATGCAGGATATGAAGTATTTTCATGCAGGAATACCTTATGGGAACCCGGACTCGAAAACCAAATACCGGTTACATCGCCGCTAAAAGGGTTTAAAGTAGACCGGGCCTTTGATGAAGAAGGGAATATAATCTTCCTGCATTTAGGGCGCGGCGTACGAAAATCAACAGGAGACCATACCTCAGGGGTTTCACTCGACACCTGGCTGAATCTCATCTACAATTCCCTGATTGGAGCAGCTTCAACCCCAGCGGCTTATCCAGGAATCTCACGAAACTAATTGTTTCCGTCAAAGTCTATCCCGAGGCAATGAATAGTCTGTTAGGAAAAGATCAAGCTAGAGACATCTCGTATTCCCTGAGACGTTATTACGTCGATGAGTTTCATGCGAGACAGGTTGCCAAGCTCGAACCAGGTTCCATTATTCTAGACCTGGGAGGCAATCGCACGGAAAAAAGAGGAATATTCGACCTGGACAGATTCGAACTCGTGGTAACTTACGCGAACCTGTCACTATCGAAAAAACCCGATGTGCAGTCTGACGCGTCTGTGCTTCCCTTTCGGGAGAACGTTTTTGATTGTGTGATTTGTTCTGAGCTTCTGGAGCATGTTCCGGATCCAGTAAGAGTAGTCGGTGAAATCCACCGTGTGCTCAAGAGGTCTGGAGAGGCTCTAGTATGCGTTCCATTCAGTTTTCCAATACACGCGGATCCAAGCGACTATGGCAGGTACACCGGTTTTTACTGGCGCGAGGTAATGGGTTCACAGGGTTTCGGAGAAATTCTGATCGAAAATCAGGGCGGGTTTTGGAGCGTTCTGGTTGATATGATTCGCTATTACACGTACTCAAGAACGAAAACCTGGGGACCGGAAAGGGCCAGGACGCTGCAGGTTATAGGCATTCTGCTCGGTATGCTGAAGCAGGGCGCTATCAGGAGTGACGACCGAAACAAAAAAGCCAGTCAGGAAAACCTGATTGGTTACACCACAGGATTTGGAGTTAGAGCTTGCAAGCTGTGAACAAGATAAAAGTTTTTTTGACGGGAGGTGACGACATCGGATGGGCGCTGGACGAGGACCTCAGGCTTGCCTCTGATGCGATTAAGGGTATAGTCGATCTTGTCGGTCTGGAAGACTGTCAAGTAGTCCACACTGTCTGGTGGGAAGGACTAAACCTTCTGCCCCGGGAACAACTTGTTGGTAAATGGATTATCTGTCACGTCCCAGGGGAACCTTTTCGATATTTTTCCATTCCTGCTCATCGTCACATTGTTCCTTTGGTGTCCACATGGATCTCCAGGAGTCATCAGGCCAAAAAACAGCTCAAGTCTGTTGGAATCAATAGCGATATGGTTCCATACGTTATAGACACGAAAGTGTTTCGGCCTATATTGCCGGATGATTCGCCGCTGAAACAATTCAGAAATGACCACAGAATACCATCAGATGTCTATCTTATAGGGTCCTTTCAACGGGACACAGAGGGTAGCGATCTCAAGTCGCCTAAAATGGTTAAGGGGCCTGATATCTTATTGGAAATTCTCAAAATCCTGAGGAGAAGAGGGCTGAAATTTCACGTTGTGCTGGCCGGTCCAAGGCGTCAATGGTTGATCAGGCAACTCAGGTCATGTCAGATACCCTTTACTTATGTGGGACAAGAGACGCAAAACGACGACATCAGTTTTAATATGCTCTCTCGGGAAACCCTGGACATTTTGTACAACCTCATAGACCTGTATATCGTAAGTAGCAGGTCAGAGGGAGGGCCACATTCAATTCTTGAAGCAGGCGCGTCAAAATGCAAAGTCATAAGTTCCAGAGTAGGAATTGCGATGGATGTTCTGGAACCATCATGTGTTTACAAAGACCCTATTGAGGCGGCCAACATTATAGATAAAGATATTAGAGAAAATGTTCTCTCTGAGATGGTGGATGGACTCTACAAAAGGATTCTGGACAGGCATTCTCCTGATTCAGTTGTTAGAGACTTTACAGGTGTTTACGCAAGAATAGAAAAAGCCTTGTCCAATTTTGAGAAAAACGCCAATCAATTTCTATCAAAAGGGATTGCCAACCCAGTTTCGAAAAATGCTTCCAGAAGATTGAAACCTAAATCAGATTTTACCGTTTGTCTTTGGCACAGCTTCTTCGAGCCCCCTTACGGAGGAGGCAATCAGTTTATGCTGGCCCTGAAAAAGGCCTTGTTGAAAATTGGGGTCAGTGTGCGTGAAAATGAACTCGACAAAACAATAGACGCTTATATCTTGAATTCTGTCCATTTTGACGTAGACAGATTTCTAGAGTTCAGCAAGAGAAACAGGTTGAACGTGGTTCACAGAATCGACGGGCCAATTCACCTGATCAGAGGATATGACAGAGAAAAAGACGAACTCTGTTTTGAACTCAATCAGAAATTCGCTTCTGCTACGGTGTTGCAGTCAACGTGGACATATAAGCAAATAGTGGCAATGGGATACAAACCAATTCAGCCGGTGATAATTAATAATGCGGTTGATGACGAAATTTTCCATCCGAATGGTCGAATAGATTTTAGCCGAAGCCGGAAAATAAGGCTTATCTCTACCAGTTGGTCCAACAATCCGAGGAAAGGTGGACCGATATATAAATGGCTTGAAGGTAACCTGGACTGGAGCCGATTCGAATACACCTTTGTCGGAAACGTTTCAGAGAAGTTCGGACAAATAAATCATATCCCTCCGGTTCCCTCAGGCGAATTGGCCGACTTGCTCCGCAATCACGACATTTATATCACCGCCAGTAAGAATGATCCCTGTTCCAATGCGCTAATCGAAGCCTTGTCTTGCGGCTTACCCGCAATATATTACGAAGACGGTGGACATCCTGAACTTGTGAAGGCCGGCGGACTTGCGTTTCGCACTCAAGAAGAAATTCTGTCTCAACTTGACGATATGGTTGACAACTACGAAACCTTCCAGAATTTAATAACAGTCTCAAGACTGGAAGATGTAGCAGCCAAATATATTGAAATAGCCAGAGAAATAGCCTCATGAATTTTCACCTGGGACTCTTTTTCACTCGAGGGGTGTCATTGAAGACATGGGATATGGTCGGAAACCTGGACCGGGAAATAGCGATATACAATAGAATGGTTGATGCCGGGAATGAGGTTACGTTCTTCACTTATGGAGACGAAAGAGATCTGAAATATGTTGACCGGCTGCCGAAAATCAGAATTTGCTGCAACGAGGACGACCTCAGTATTGAAGATTACGAATCTGGTTTGCCGATAATTCATGAGAAAACTCTCAACCGCTTAAATGTTATAAAGACGAACCAGAGTTATGGCGCTGAATTGGCTTTGCATGTGGCAGACAGGTTTGGAAAACCTCTGATTGCTCGCTGCGGATATATGTGGTCTCAAAACGCTGTTCGTGAGCATGGCGCCGAATCCGCAATTGCCAGAGAGGCTTTCCGAGTCGAGGGAAAGGTGTTCTCGGGAGCACACAGGATAATAGTTACCACAGCCGCCATGAGACATGAAGTCATCTCAAGGCTTCCAGAGTCTGAAAAGAAAGTGGCTGTAATCCCCAATTATGTAGACACTAGCCTTTTTCGTCCTCTGAACTTTCGACGCCCGAACGCATCCGTAATCTTTGTAGGCAGAATAGCTGCAGAAAAAAACATTAGTTCTCTGATCGAAGCCATACGAGATTTGGATGTTACATTGAGGATCATAGGTGAAGGAAAATTGAGACCTCAACTCCAGGAAAAATTTGCCGATCTCGCGTCGAAACTTACCTGGGAAGGAGGGGTT
>DYRE01000521.1 GCA_020718965.1 Desulfomonile tiedjei | reverse complement strand
CCTGCCGAGTTTGTATGTACTACAACCCTGTTCTGGAGGTCATACTTGTAGGTGTTCTGCCAAGGATTGCCCTCCGGGCTGGTGACATTCGAAAACGATCTCAAAAGGTTTCCGGAGTTGTCATATTCAGATTTTGAATATGTGGTAATGCCGTCACCAGTTTTGGAGGAGAAAGAATAATTTGCATTTCTGTAGCTGGTGGTGATGGAACCATTTTCATTGTTCGTTACCGCTTTTACGACAGTTCCAAGTCCATTAACTAATGTTACCTCATCGTCATAGGAACGACTTGTCGCATATACGAGACCGTTACTGTCTGTACCGATGGGGCGTTTATATTCGTTATATGTCTTCTGATTCTCTGCCCCCCAGGTTTCGACTGTCTGATATCCGGAGGAAGCGGTTTCGGTCTGAACATTGTGTACAATTAGTTTCGTGCGACCAAAAGAGTCTATGTATTCCTTGGAGCCGCTTATCTGGTATTCGATGCTGACATCACCTGGTTTGGCAATACCGGTGAGAATACTGCGGCTGAGTCCGACAATGGTGGAATATGTGAAATATGTGATACCGTGGCCTTTCTGCCAACGGGAGATGAGATAGCTACCCGAATCGTAGTTGAACGAACGAAGTGTTTCACCGTTCTTGTCCTTGACGGTTTCGAGGAGCATGGAACCGTCGCTGTTGAAATCTTTGTAGTTGAAGGTGTATTTTTCGCCGGTGTCAGTCTCAACAGAGGAGATGCGTCCACCCTCATAGGAATACACAGTTTCGAAACCTTTATATGCTATGTTTCCATTTTCGACTCCCTCGCGGACGATTGCGGTGGACTTCTTAATTTTTTTAGCCAGAGAACCAAATTCGGGCTTGTCGAATTCGAACGCCATGCCCTTAATTTTCACCCGGAGGATCGAGTCGCCGACTATTTCCGCCCTGCAATTTTCAGTTACTGTGGTAAGGACACCGTTTTTAACTTGGAACTGGTATTCTTTTCCTTGCAGGCGGACTGTGTACAGATTTTCCTGAGGGATTGAAACGGAGATGTCGAAATCACTGTGCCAGCCATAGCCCATTTCGCTTTTTACGGTGGCATTGCTGTAATTGTAATGTCCGCCGAGAGTGAAACCGTTCGATCCACCACATGAGGTACATGATGAAGATCCGCCAGAAGAATAGTCCGAGAGGAAGTCCACGCTACCCGAATTCCCCGATGCCTCTGAATCATTAGTAAAACCACCTTCGCATTCGCACTTGCATTTTTCCAAGTCGACAGTTACGGATGGTGCGGCCAGATCAGCACAACAGCAATTCTTACTTTTTAAGGAAGCCAGCCACTCTGTGAAAGTCTCACCTTTATCATTTTTAGCCCCATTTATAGTTGCCACAGACAAATTGCCATTGCTCGCTA
>DYRE01000520.1 GCA_020718965.1 Desulfomonile tiedjei | reverse complement strand
TCGTTGAAATGTCTTGCCTCAAACCCTTATCACTTCTCCCGTTTAATGGAGTGTCAAGAACATGAGAATTGAAAAAAAAGATGGAGTGACGATCATCGTAACCGATCAGAGGCTGGACAGTCTTGTCGGGTCGAAACTGAAAGACATGGTGACCGAGTTAGCGCTGGAACCTGGCCTGAAACTCGTGATTGACATGGAACAAACCCGCTTTCTGGACAGCACGGGTTGCAAATGGCTTGCGTCATCGGCCAAGCACGTCGCCAAAAATCAAGGAAACATGAAAATTGCCCGGCCTTCCAATCAACCCCTTAATGTACTTCAAATGGTACATCTTGACAGGTTATTCGAAATTCATGAAAGTTTGGACAGTGCGACCAAATCCTTCAACTGATTGGCAAATTCAGTAGGATACTATTCCGGCGCCGGAAATAATTGTTAATTCATTTCCTTATTCAGGGGTTTATCAGACCAAGGAGGAGAACTTTAGTCCAAAGCTTTTCTGACTTCTGTCAATAGATCCACCAAGCGGTATGGTTTACTGATCGAACCTTTAATATCGTTTTGAAAAGCTCTGAGTTCCGAAGCGTCTATAGAGAATCCACTGGCAATTATAACTCTTACATCTCGATCCAGATTCTTCAACTTGTTCAGACATTCTTGCCCTCCCATTTCCGGCATGATCCAGTCCAGAATGACGACCGCTATTTCGTCACGATGTAAGGAGTATAAATCCAGCGCCTCTCTTCCATTGACCGCAACAATTACTCTGTAGCCCCCGCTTGAAAGAAAGCGTTCAGCGACTTGCCTAACCTGAATTTCATCCTCTACCAGAAGGACTGTCTCTTTTCCAAAACCCTGGATAGGGCGCTTCTGATCATGCAAATCAGGGTCTTCATGAATACTCCTGGGAAAATGGATCAGAAAGCTCGTGCCTTTGCCCAACTCACTCCGACATTCTATATGCCCCCCGTGTTGCTTTACAATTCCATAAACGGTTGCCAAGCCAAGTCCCGTTCCCCTACCGAAACCTTTGGTAGTATAAAATGGCTCAAATATGTGATTTAAAGTATCCTCGCCAATGCCATGACCCGTGTCTGAGACTTTCAAAAGAACATACTGGCCGGGCTTCGCGTCAACATGAGACTTACAATATTCATCGTCAAGTGATACCGTCAAAGTTTCTATTTCAAGCACCCCTTTGTCCGGCATTGCGTCGCGGGCGTTCAACGCCAGATTGAGAAGCACCTGATCTATCTGGACAGGGTCGGCGTCAATTAATGGCAGAGCATCTGCCAGCTTAAGTCTGATCTCTATCATGCGATGTATCGTTCTTAAAAGGAGCTGCTCGACATTTCTGACTCTTTCATTTATGTCTACAGGCTTTAATACCGGCTCTACCTTGCGACTGA
>DYRE01000122.1 GCA_020718965.1 Desulfomonile tiedjei | reverse complement strand
CCGGCCCAGCGTATTGTCGGGCTCAAAGGAAACAAATGGACAGGAGCCCATGAGTCATGCAATTCTTGACTTGAAAAAATCGTTAATAGAAGACGCTTTACTCAAATGTAACGGGAACGTGACCAAGGCTGCCAAATTGTTGGGAATGACAAGGGATTCCCTGCGACATCAAATAAAAAAAACACGATAAAAATAAAGTAAAATTTGTCAAAATACCATGGAAAGGTCAGTTCACAATTGACGTCGCAGTCGCCTCATAAAGTTGAAAATTACTCCCTATCAATCATGCGGAACCACTCGATTTCAATCCCTTCACAAAATCGGCAAACATTTTCAGGGCAATCCCTCTGTGGCTGACAAGATTTTTTGTGTCCAGATCCATCTGCCCAAAAGTCATCCCATGCGGCTCAAAAAAGAAGATTGGATCGTATCCGAAACCTCCTTTTCCAACAGGTTCCTTCAATATCAAACCCTCACAAGCCCCGCGAAAAATCCGCTCATCGCCTTCCGGTGTCACAAGCGCCAAGACACAGACAAACCTTGCGGTCCTTAGATGATCCTCAACTCCGATCATCTCATCCAGAACCCTTGTGTAGCGGAGCCTGTCATCGGAACCTGGGCCAGCGTACCGGGCCGACATCACTCCTGGCCGTCCGGACAATGCGTCCACACAAAGCCCGGAATCATCAGCGAGCGCAGGCAAGCCCAGAGTGTTTGACACAAACCTTGCCTTCTTAAGGGCATTTTCCTCAAATGTGGAGCCGTCTTCAACCACATCTGGAACTTCCGGAAAATCGATTAAGGAAAGCAGGTCAATCTCATTTCCGCAAAGAAGCTTTTCAATCTCGACAAACTTTCCCCTGTTTCGTGTGGCGAGTACAAGTTTATAAGGTTTCGTCAGCATGTGTTATTGATCTTTCCCCATTTAATTAGACATATATGGATGTTCTTATCATGGCGGCCTTAGCGGGAACCGGAGCTAATAACTGCGTCGAGGAATTCCGAACTGGCGCGATATGGGTCATTATCTCGGGACATTATGTCAGAAACAACTTTATCCAAGGTTTCTTGTCCTCCGATTTTTTTCAAACCCCTCTCGAGTAGCCCCTCTTTGAAAAGATCCATAAACTGAGTTAGTACGCGACTTCTTTCAATTTTTTCCAGCCGGAGCTTTCCGCGATCACCCAAATACATCTTGTGGTCCAGAATTGCGGAATAAACTTTGTCCACGCCAATTTTCTCAGTTGCGACACATTCCACAACCGCAGCTTCCCAACCCTCGAGTCGTTTTCGTTCATCATTCATTTGAAGCATAAAGAGGATGTCTCGGACTGTTTTGCCGGCCCCTTCCCGATCGGCCTTGTTAACTACAAATAAATCCCCTATTTCCATTAACCCGGCCTTGATGGCCTGTATGTCATCCCCCATTCCTGGAACTGTCACGACAATGGTAGTGTGGGCGCTATTAACTATGTCGACTTCGTCCTGACCGACTCCTACGGTTTCAACGATGATGACATCCTTGCCCATGGCGTCCAAAACAACTATAGCATCGGCCGTAGACCTCGTTAGCCCTCCGAAATTTCCCCGTGTGGCCATAGATCTTATGAAGACGCCTTCATCGAGAAAATGTCTCTGCATTCTTATCCTGTCTCCAAGAATGGCTCCTCCTGAGAAAGGGCTCGTAGGATCGATTGCAAGAACCCCAACAGTTTTTGCATCCTCACGAAATTTGGTTACGATTCGATCCACCAAAGTCGACTTGCCAACACCGGGAGACCCAGTAAAACCTATTATATAGGCGTTTCCCGTATGACTGTAGAGCTGGGCAAGGGTCGGTAATATTTCCCTGTCCCCGTCGTCGATTCTTCGAATGAGTTTAGCTGCGGCCCTAACATCTCCTGTGAGAACCTTCTGCGCTAGGACGTTGTTGTTTCCCAAATCTTCACGCTCCTTCTGACGGATTCTAAAAGACGTTACGGACCAGTTTGAGAATTATGAATCTTATCATTGGTAAATAGCTCTATCAGGATTGTCAACAAGAATCGCAGATCAAGAAAAGAGCATGAGCGGACGAGATTGACCTGATGAAAATACTCGAATTGATCTCCGACACAGTCGCGCTGTCACTAGAAATGAATATTATTCCGCCACGTTGTAATATTATACAGAGTAGTGTTGCTTTAGGATCATGCGCGCGGTTGCCGCTTTAAATGGGAATCGGTATAAAAATTTGTCTCAATAAGCTCAAAAGAAAAACTGAAACCTTACCAATCCACGACACCAACTGGTTACTCATCAGGTCAGTTCCGGCTAGACCTTAGGACCACTGTGATGTATAAGGAAAACCTTACTAGCGCTGTTAGGAGAACGCATGTCAAAGAAATATCAACAGTTTCTCGGCTCGACTCCCGGACTGGTCGTGGAGCTGATGAGCGAAGACAAATCGCCTTTTAAGGTCAAGGCGGAAAATGGTTTTGAGTACTGGCTGAGTTCTGAAGACTTTCGAGAATATTATCGTGAGCAAGGATCTCCAACTCCGGAAAAATGGAAGGCGTTTGTAACTGAATCCAATTCAGGACTGATTGAAACTTTAGTGGCCAAGGAAGCTGTAGATCTTGTCAATCTTTTTGGAAAAGCGTTTCAGGACTTCTGTCAGGCGAGACTATTTTTGCATGTTTTGTTCAGTAAAAATATCACAAAGGATGATACAGGGCTCTTGAGGATTCGAGAATTGCTCCAGGAATCTGCAAAATTTTCAGATAATCTGTCGAATCAAGAACTGAAAGAAGCTATACGATTGAGCCCTCAAGCCGCTGCTCTACTTACAGATGATCATTTTGCCTTCCTGAACTGGCCATTGAACAAATCCGTTCAGCTTTCCCGAAAAGAAGTTTACGACGATGAACTGAAAAAAAATCTTCAAAAGAGGGTTCCTGTAAAAGGGACTCAAAAGATGAAAAACGTCGAGTTTGAAGTTCAGGAAGATATCCTGATTATAAAAGTTGACCTCTCTAAAGAATTCGGGCCGTCAAAATCCGGTAAAACGGTTATCGTAGCCTCTACAGAGGGAAACAAGACATTGCCTGGTCGCTCGGAGAAAATTGGCCTCAATGTCTACAAGGATGTCAAAGCCGTTAAAAAATCGGGAAACAAGAATTCTTTCAAGAACATGGAAATGGAATTGACAGAAGAAAAGCTTACCATCAGAGTTGATCTTTTGCAGGAGTTGGGGCCGTCAAAATCCGGCAAAACGATTATCATTGGATCCACAGGAGGAAACCAGTTGGTTTATGGAAGATCTGAAAAAATTGGCTTGAATGTATATAAGACAATTTAGAAATTTGACTGTGAATGACTTTCGCCGAAAGCTATCCCTTGCTTTTGGTCCTGTGAAAATTTAAATAATGTTAAGATTGTTTGTTAGGTTTCGATTTTCCACGAAGTAGCAAATCGGAGGTTCATATGTTTGTTTTTGGAACAGCGGAAGATGTTTTCACGATGGCGGTCCGAATTGAAGAAAATGGTCACGCCTTTTATGCGGGAGCCGCTGCAAAATCTGGTGATCCGGAAACCAAGAAACTGTTTGAAGATCTGGCCCAAATGGAGGCTGGTCATATTGTGTCGTTTAAAAAATTGAGAGGATCTCTTCCTGAATCGGCTTTATCCGCAGGGGTTTGGGACCCGGAAGGGTTGGCGGAAAGCTACCTCCAGGCTACAGCGGATACCCACATTTTCACTGTAGAAGCTGCAGATTCTAGATTGTCCAAAATCACAACATCTCAGGAAGTCCTTAATATGGCTATACAGTTTGAAAAAGATTCAGTTAGTTTTTTCTTGGGAATGAAAGAACTCCTACCGGATCCCGAGGGCAAATCGGAAATTGATCAACTCATTAAAGCTGAGATGGAACATGTGAAAATGCTCACAACAGCGGCTAAAAATCTTTCAGATGCGGGAATCGCAGGTATCGCCTGAAAGTGATCGGATCAAAGAACCCCAGACTCTTCCACCAAATGCGTCATATATTCCACTCCGAATGATCATCCTATTTTTTAGCGATGATCATTCGTTCAAAATAACTTGCTCGTGAACAGACTGGAACATACTTTCCACTGTTGAAACAGTCTTCTTTCACGCTTACATCGTACTGTTTTTTGTTGGGATTTACCAGGTATAAGCTATTCCTGCTTTTTGAGACCGGCCACTAGAGATGTGTCCAGCCTGATTCCTTTTTTGGGTCCTTCCAGTATTTCGAGACTTGCCAAGCATGATCCGCTTTCGGTAGCAAGACAGGACAACACTCTACACCTGGTTGGACTCCCTTCGTCCATTACATGGACTATGTCGCCACTACAAAGCAATTGATCGCCACGAAGAGCAACCTGTTTTTCTTTGGGTTTTCTCATTTCAACGCCTCATGAGTTGTCCGGGAATAAATCATGAAATATGCTGTCCACTCTGGATTCCATTTCTTCCGTGCGTTTTGAAGAATCATGATCAAAACCTTCTATGTGAAGTATCCCGTGGATCAACAGATAAGTGAACATTTCTTCAATCGTATATCCAAGAGAGTCCGCATCGGAAACCACCCTATCCCAACAAATCACCACATCGCCAAGTAGGTTTGGGTTTCCGGACGAAATCCCCGCTTCCCTCTGGGCGAACGATAACACATTCGTGGGTCCCTCTTTCCCTCGATACTTGAAGTTCATTTCGGCCATGAACTTGGCGTCTACTACGATAATGGAAAGAACTGACTCATCATCGCAGCCTAATTCCAACAAAACTTGTTCCGCCCTCTGCCGGCATTTATTCAGGTCCACCTGCGGCTCTATCTGACGCCAATCTAAGACGATTTCCATCATTCCTGTCCTGAGACCCTGAATCGTCAGGGTAGTCTATTCTGGAGTGCAGAACCCCCTGAAGGGTCCTAACGTAGGATTTTGTAATTGCATGAATGTCTTTCAATGTTAGGGTTGATTGATCGAGTTGCCCCTCTGTAAAAAGAGCCATGATCAAGCCTTGGACTTTCTTGTGAATTGTGGCTGGGCTAGGATCGGCCAGTGTTCTACATGCGGCTTCAGCAACGTCGGCCAACATAACCAACGCTGCTTCTTTACTATCGGGTAATGGCCCAGGGTATCTGTATTTTTCTTCAGCGACGGGAAGATGAGTCTTGTCAGCTTTTTCGAGCGCCTTGTTGTAGAAAAACTTTATGAGGCTAGTTCCATGGTGTTGTTGTATGATGTCTATTATGGGAGCCCCCAATTGGTATTCCTTGGCTTTCTCAACCCCATTCTTGACATGAGAGACCAGTATGAGCGCGCTCATGCTTGGCTCTAATCGGTCATGCGGATTTATGCCGCGCATTTGATTTTCAATGAAATAAGTTGGTTTTGATGTCTTCGCGATCTTTCCAATGTCATGATAGAGCGCTCCAGCTTTGGCGAGCAGAGGATTGGCGCCAATGGCCTCCGCCGCGTTTTCCGCCAGATTGCCAACGAGCATTGAATGGTGATAGGTCCCAGGCGCTTCAATTGCCATCCGTTTAAGTAATGGATGATTAAGGTTGGCTATTTCAAGAAGTCTGATGTTGGTTGTGAACCCGAGCCTTTCGAGTAACGGGGTGAGTCCAAAAGTTATTGGTCCACAAATAACTCCTCCGAGAAATCCCAGACCTATCTCGTAGATGTCCTCGGGTTTTTGTAACTGAAAAAGCGCCATCTTGACGCTCAAAACGGAAAGCATGTTAACCAGCCCTACAACAAGACCTGCCCTGAGTATGGCGGTTCGGTCAGAAACCTTGCTGACACCGTGCAGTCCTACGACGCATGAAATGAAAAAGAACACAAACAGATAAACATCGCCTTCCACTGCCAGGGTAGCCACTAACGATGTCAGGACTGAAAATAGAAAAGCAAGCCTGGGATCGACCATCAATGAGGCGAGCATTGCTGAAACAGCTACCGGCGCCGCAAAAAAGGCCGATTGAGGATTAACGTTGTTGAAAGACACTGATATTGAATTTGAAATGTGAGAAAAAATCTTCATCATGATAATTGTCCCGATAATAAGCACACTGAACAGGACAAGATCCTCGGAAGACTGTTTGTTTCTTTCCAGGTAGTTTTCCGAAAAATAAAAACAGAACCGAACCAGGAGTATCAGAAGCAGCCCTATGCCAGCCACGATCCCATAACGGCTGTAAACAGGATTAGCCCTGTTCAGTCCGGCCAGCTTCTTCAAATGAGCCTCATTTACCGGCTCTCCTTCACGAACTATAGGCTCTCCCTTTGCAACCTGAAAATAGACCGGCTTGACTGAAGCAAGCGCTTCCTGGCGCAAAGATGACGTCTTCTCCCGATTATATGTCAAATTCACGTTTATGAGGTCCGTAGCAATCTTTCTTATCGCCTCTGAAAGTTCCGTGTCTTCGAGGGGGTCTTTTTCTTCGTCATTTATCTTGGCCACAGCCTCCCGTAGATCGTAAAGGGCGGCGATATCCTTTAAAGACTCTAGCTTTTCTTTTGATTTTGCCCTAATCAGTATTCCCTGTTTGCCGTCTCTCAACAGCAGTTCCCTACTCAGAACAACGCCTCTCAGCAGTAGTGGAACTACCAGAGACTGGAGGTCACGCTGCACTCTGGGGTTAAAGCCTGTTGATTTAAGGGCGTTGAAACTCGAAAACGATACATCCGCCCCGAGAAGGGT
>DYRE01000519.1 GCA_020718965.1 Desulfomonile tiedjei | reverse complement strand
GATGAGCCCATAGTGGAAGTCGTTGATATCACTGATCCTTATCTCTCGGGTCTTTCGAGACCAATCAGAATAGCTCATGTTACCGACATTCATTATGGAATGTTTTTCGGGAGCTTTTCGCTTGCGGCGCTAGTTGCCAGTCTGAATTCCATTGAAGCTGACGCGGTTGTTTTGACCGGTGATTTGTTCCACTCCCCTAACACACCGGTCGAATCAGCGGCGCCGATATTGGGAAAACTCAAAAACCGTCGATGGGGCAATTTCGCTGTTCTGGGAAATCACGATTTTTACGCTGGCGTCGATCGTTCAGTGAAGGCAATAAAAGATGGAGGAATGAGACTCCTCAGGAATGAATGGCTGGAGTTTCATGAGGACGGAGTCAACATATATGTTGGTGGAATTGATGATCCACTTGCCAATTGGCTAACGGGAAATCAGTTCCCGGCGTTTGACAAATTCATGAGCGAGGCCCCAGGGTCGCCGGGTTTCAGGATCCTGTTGAGCCATCGTCCGGTAGTATTTCCTCTTGCAGTCAGGGAGAATATTCACTTGACCCTTTCAGGACACACCCATGGAGGACAAATCACTTTTCCGGCGCCGGGAGAAAATCGGCCATGGAGTCTCGCAGCGCTCGTATCACCTTACACTCTTGGCATGTACGACTCAGGTGACTCCCGTATGTATGTAAACAGAGGCGTGGGACTTACTTTTGTGCCTGCTAGAATAAATTGCCCACCAGAGATTGCCGTCATGAACCTAGTTCCTCCCGGCTTCGATCTTAGAGGGAAAAAGCTAATACAAGGAGGCGCATAAACTAACCATGGGAAATCTACCCAAGCAATATAGTCACGCCGATTTAGTGTCTCAGGGATGGGAACGCCGTTTCTCCGCTGAGGATCCCAGGTTGACAGAAATGAACGATTATTACATGTCTCTTGGCTTTGAAACCCTTGTAGTCGATGGCGTGATAGGAGATGAATCTGAATGCAGAAGTTGCTTCGAGGGCGCAGGTTTTGATCAGCGCTACAAAACGCTTTACACAAGAGCAAAAACTGGCGGGCATTCTTCCGGTGATGACGAATTGTTTTCAGCTTGACCTGATTAGATAAGAAAAGGTTTTCAGTAGTCTAAAGACAGGAGTTGGGGCTTAATTTTTCGGCTACCTTTAATTGACAGAGCTATAATTGAATGTTATTCTGAAAAGATTAATGGGGATGTAGCTCAGCGGGAGAGCATCGCGTTCGCAACGCGGGGGTCGTGGGTTCAAATCCCATCATCTCCACCATGAAATCAACAGCTTACGGTTGCTGGAATTGCCCGGCGACCGTTTTTTATTGCCAATGCTAACATTTTGCTAACACGTTTGCTAACGTTGGTCCCTTTCAGGGTTAAAGTAATGATGTAACGTTGGAAACAT
>DYRE01000518.1 GCA_020718965.1 Desulfomonile tiedjei | reverse complement strand
AGATCGAGCTGCTGGCGGAGATGCTGGTGCGGGCCTATGACCCGTGTATTTCCTGTTCAGTACACTGAGCTTGAGGATTGGGGGTCGGTTTGGCTCAAGAAGGAGAAATGCTATGCTATCGCCGTTTTGTAACTGATCACGGAAAGATTTGGTACCCTGTGACCGCTTACCGTTTTCTTCTGAAAAGACAGGCGCTGCCACGAAATGCCATCAAACCACTCAAAATCAGCACCAAGGAAGAAGGGAGAGGAACGCTTGAAATTTCAACCACTGAATCCATTGTATGAGTAGTGATATTCAAAGTAGGTAACCAGTTATTATCAGCTCCTTCATTGCTTGTACTTGCCAAAAAGGCATCTCCAAAGGAAGATAGCGTTACCAGAAGAGTCAGGCTGTTATCCTCATTGTCAGAAGGTAGTGGCCACGAAATGTTCTTTATAAGGTCAAACTGTATATTTTCGTATATATACGACAAAAACTTGCTATCCATTAAAACTGGAACTGCATGATCAGAGGGATGGTCACTCCAGGTAATTGTCTCTTCCGTCCAGTCGTCAAATGCCACATAAGATACGGTTATGACTGAATGATAGCCGGAAAAATTATAAAGTCTCAGTGTTGCGTTATCAACTACCTCATTCTCCCGTATCTGGGCTAAGGGAAACTTTAAATAGGCGTAAGCAAGAAACGCTGGCGTATTCGCAAGATAAAGGTAATTCACACCGTAATTGCTTGCCTCACCAGTGAAATTAGAAACATATGTATCATCACTGGGGTGAATGGAATATTGGTATGCTTCCGCGACTGATGATACAAAAATACCGGCAAGAACACTAAAAAACCAACAAAAGAAAAAGTTCCTGTCTCTTCTTAACATACCAGTTTTCTCCTTTACGGGCGAGATGACTATCTTGCCAGGGAAGTGGATCCGAAAGCCACCAAAACGCCGGGGAACAAAATATCGTGTTGAATGTCCATGTGTTAGCGATATCAAGTAACCATGGCCGCTGCCAAACGCAAACAGCTTTTTGGTAACATTGGGCCATAATCCCCGGGCACACAAACCCGAATTAAAAAGATACTCCGGGGTATGTATCCGGAATTTCTATTGACTACTGACTACTTGGGTTCCGGGCGTCAGTGGCTTGCTCCTGAACTTCTGTCATAAAAAACAAGAAATTCAGGCAGAGAATTCCGTGTTGCGGGCCGGAGTTCCGGGGACACGATCCCGAATGAAAAAGACAATTCGGGTCATGTCCCCGGAACTCCTCCTGTCTGCTTATCTACGAACTACTGACTACTGACTCCTTGGGTTGCGGAGTTCATTCCGCGTTTGGCTATAATCTTTCCTTGAAAATTGTTATCTTCGCACCTTTTTCGAGGGTGCTTACCATATCATTAAATGCCTGTGCTTCCTTC
>DYRE01000121.1 GCA_020718965.1 Desulfomonile tiedjei | reverse complement strand
CCGACAAGCCTACAAACGATCTGCCCAACTCAACCACGAAACGATGTTCAGTTTGTGATTCTGGAACCTCCCAGTAAGGAATCCTGAATCCAAATTCGTCCGTAATTTGTCACAATTGCGGCAGATCATTCCGCCCTGACCTCTGACGACATTGCACGTTTCGCAGTCTGCTGAAATCTTTTTTGTAGACACCTTCCTGCAAAACTCAAGCACGTCCCCGGGCTTAGATTTGCATGCGAAGGTAATACCAGGAGTGTTTCATACTACAAATGGTCTGTTAATCGGCGGCAGGCAGCACATGTGTATAAATGCCCGCTTTTGCGTCAATGGATTTTGCCAGCTCAAGAACCCGCCTGTGATGAGTAAAAAGCAACACCTGAGTATGGGCCGCCAGTTCCGATAGAACCTCCAGGCAAACCCTTGTGCGTTCGTCGTCAAAGCCTATGAGAATGTCGTCCACAATAAAGGGTATGGGCTCCCCCTTGCTCAAATGTTGTTCGAGCGTTGCGAGACGTAGAGCTAGATAAAGCTGATCCCTGGAACCGTCACTCATCCCTTCGACGGGAACCTCTTCATCGTTTGGGCGAACGCCGAGTAGAATTGGTTTACCACTTTCATCCAGCTCATCCCGAAGATTGGCGTACGAGCCCAATGTAAGCCTGGAAAACAGTTCGCCGGCTCTAGCCAGAACCGGGGCCTGGTTCTTCTTTCGGTAGTCCTCTATCCGCTGCTCAAGCACGAGTGCAGCGATTTGCAATCGGAGGTATTGCTCTGCGCTCGATACCATTGTGGCAAAATGTTCTTCCGCCTCCTGCGCGGCGTTAGCGGCAGCCGCTCCGCCATCTTTTGCATGGATTTCAGTCTGAAGCTTTTGACGGTCATCACGCAACCTGTCTCTTTGTTCCTGCAGCTCTTTCAATCCCCTGGAGATGTTCTCCAGTTCGCCTTCAATGGAATCGATTTCCGATTCAGCAGCCTCTTTTTCCAATTCTTCGATGCTACGGCCGTCACCATTACGGTTGAGTTCCTGCTTAATCCTGTCAAGATCCTTTTGAATCTGTCTCTTGTTGCGTGAAGTTTCACCAGCCGCTATCAGAAAGTCATCCGTTTCGACACCAGCCTGATCCCTCAATGATGCAAGTTGTTCTTTTGCAGCGCGAATCGTAATTTCAGTTTCTTTTATTTCATCGTTTTTTTCTTTAATCTGGGTCTCAATCTTCTGCAGTTTTGCCCTGGCTTCACGTGCGTCATTCAGATCCCGATGTAGCTTCGCAGCGATAGTCGCAGCCTCTTGGCCATCCCTTTTAAATCCAATGCCATCAGCGAATTCGAATACCCTGTTATTGAATTTCTCTTCGACCAGGTCCATCCCGTAGATTCGTCTACGGAGTTCTTCCGACCTGTCTAATTTATCAAAGAAATCCAATAGATGATCGAATGTTTCGGTCGCGTGTTCGGGATGAACATCCACTTTCAGACCCAGCCCTTTGATAGCCTGCCCCCATTCCCGCAACCAGTTTGATTCTTCAGTCTCGATTGTCTTGAGTTCCTCGCGTGTTCTTTTCAGGTGGATATCTGCATCACTCAGCGACTTTTCCAGTTCACGAGTTCGGTCACGAGCGCCTTCTTCCTGCTCGACCCTTTGCTCACACAGAGAAATCATGGACTCAAGGTTCATGTCTTGCTGGGATATTGATTCATCGAACTTTGTTATCTGGATGGAAACCTGTTGCTTGAGTCTCTTGAGAAGCTCGGTCAGCTTTTGCTCATCACCGGCGACCGCATTTGCAGACTGGACCGTTTTTACAAGTTTTTCCACTCTCAGAATCCATTGTTTCATCTCCCTTGGGGTTCCTGGATCTATCCCCAATGGCTCCCATACGGCATTCCATTTCTTCAGATGGGCTTTTTGGGTCTCAGTCGCAATCTTGATTTCGTCAGTAATGTCATCCAGGCGTGATTTCAGGTTATCTAACTTCGCTTCAAGGCCCGCCCTTTTCACAACCTGATCGGTGGCCAACCGGAGACGATCAGAAACGTCGTCAGCATTATCGACTTTCTGTTCATAGAGATTCGGTAGATCTGATTCAGATGCAAATTCCAGAATGTCCTTCTCAACATCGACTTGCTCGATGTATTTTTTCTTTATCAGGATCCATCCCGTATTCCGGATATTCCGCGATTCTTCCAGCTCAGAAATTGTAGGAACATCGCTCGTCAGTAAAAGCGCCTTCAGATCCTGCGCTGTCTGCTTTTTCTCTTCTTCGATATCGCGCTGTCTGCGCCCACAGTCCCTTATCTTTTCTAACAGCTCATCGCCTTGTTTCTCGAAGATGTCCAACGTCTCGGAGACGGGGATGGCCTCCTTTAATAGTGATTCGACCGGCCCTGTAAACCTTCCGAGGGTCGCAAACTCATTCTCGTACGCTAACTTTTCGTTGGTAGCCCGTTTTTGTAAATCGGCCAGCCGTTGTTCAACATCACCCGCTTTGCGACCAGATGCAATCGTGGCCTTCAGTTCGCTCAAATCCAGGCTGGACTGAGGTTGCTTGCCAAGTTCATTTCTGATCAATTCCTGATTGTCCCGGATATCTCTCAGGGTAGATACTGCCTTTTCTTTCTTTTGAGTCAGTAGACCGTGTTTTTGCGCCAGGATAGAAATCAATTTCTTGTTGTTAAGAAGCGGCCGCAGATCATCGGCATTGTCGAGTTTCATATCAGGACGCACACTCTTGAGCTGGATCTCGGCTTGATTGCGCAACAAACGCCTCTTGCCATCCTGCTGTGGCCGATCTTTGACTGTTTTCTCGACAGCGCCCAGTTCCTTGAAGAGAGCCAGGATAGCGTCTGAGTTTTCCATCAACTCGTTGTGGATATTCAATGTCGCCGCTTCTTCTTCCAGGCTTTTAAGCTTTATCTCTGCTTTCTCCTTTGACTCTATGGCCGATTGCAGCTTGTCGTTTGCATTCTTCCTTTTTTCTTCGAAGTCTTCCGGTAAAAGTAGTACTTCTCCCAACTCATTGATTCGGCCGACTAAAGATCGATGTTCAGCCAGCGCTCCCCTCACGCGATTGAGGCGATCAAGGCGACTTTTCTCTCTGTTTTTGGCCTCGATTTCCTGTTCGATCTGCCCAATATCCTGAAAAGTCTTAGCCAGGTCCTGCTGCAGCTCCTTCCATTTTGCAGTAGGCAGGCTCGTCTCTTTGATTCTCTTCTGGGCGTCTCTGTACTTTGCAATCGCTTGATTCAGAATCTTGACTGATGCCCGCGGCTTATAGATTTCCTCTGCGCCACTTTGCAGTTCGGCCAGTATTCCTCGAAGATTTGCAGTGCCGACCGCTGCGCTGAACAGAGCTTGACCAACATCTCCCGATTCGTCTAGTAGTTCCTGACCTCCTGCAACCAACCGGACATGGTCTATCCCGAAAAATTTCGTAAACATATTTTCATTGATAGCGCCGGGTAAAAATGGAGTCAGAACTGAGTCGTCTAAAGGTTCTTCTGAGTCGTATTTTATTAAGGTGCCTTTGGCTCCCTTTCGACGTACAAACTCTAATTCCCTGCCATCAGATAGTCTCAATTTCCCCCCAATCCGAAGTTGTGGGTTAGAGTGGATAAAACTGTCGGATGTACGGGTGGGGATGCCGAATAACCATGCGATGAGGGCTCTCAGAGTTGTGCTCTTGCCCGCTTCGTTATCACCATAAATCAAGTGAAGGCCGAATTCGCCATCGCAAAGATCCAGTGATTGTTTTGTGAACGCTCCAAAGGCCATGAGGTCGATACGATCTATTCTCATTTGGGGCCTCCTACCGTCAGCAATCTGCCAACTACCATGTGCTTGGCCTCCTCAACCAGACGCTGGACAGTTTGTTCTTCATCCAGATTCAAGATAGAGCCAGGGCCGAACGCTTCCGGCATTTTTTGCCTGAGATCAGCGAGCACCCTGTCTAATCCATCAATCTCCTCAGCGTTACCCGGCGTATCCAGAATCTCTTTGAGCAGCTTGCCTAATGCGGTGTCATCGGCCATGGTCGACTCCAGGTCGAGCTTTCCTGAAGCGGCGTTTTCAACTCTCTCTATCCACAGATCGTGACCTGCAAATTCTGCCCCGAGCGCTTTTATCTGATTTTCGAGCCATTCTGGATGGGCGGCCAGTTCGTCAGATATCCTGGTTGCGCCCTCAAGCCGGATTCGCATTGCAATGGGGCGACCTTCTCCTGACGCCTGTTCCTTTTCGATGGCCTTTCGAATACGCTCCAGGACCTCTCTTATCTCAACAGCGTCTGTGATGTCGACGCTGCACTGAACCCATCGCAGCACGTCCAGGGGAATTTTTTCTACCTCATAGATTGCATTATCCTCGACGGTAACGAGTACACATCCTTTCGATCCACTTTCTCGAATGTGTCGCCCTTGAATGCATCCGGGAAAAACGATCCAGGGATCTTCAGAAACGAATTCCTGCTGGTGAACGTGTCCCAACGCCCAGTATTGGTAGCCTTTGGAACGCAGGTCATTCACTGTGCAAGGCGCATAAACAGCATGTCCTTCTCGACCATTGAGACTGGTATGAAGAAGCCCAATGTTGAACATCCCTATTTCTGCTTTGTTAAAAGTCACCGCCAGATTTTCATCCACGTGTTGTGTTCCAAAACTCCGTCCGTGGATCGCAACGGCCAAATCATCCAGCTTGACCGTTTCGGCTTTCCTCGCAGACAGGATCTTCATATTGGCTGGGCTATCCAGGGCCTTAGTCATTCGGTTCGCCGCATCATGGTTTCCTGTCACAGCGAAAACCAGGATATTGCGCTGGCGCAACCGGCCTATTTGCTGGTTGAGGAATATGCCGGTGCTGTAGTCTTTCCAGTCTCCATCATAGAGGTCGCCTGCCAACAGAACAAAAGCGACTTTTTCCTCAATGGCAATGTCTACAAGATTTTCGAATGCCCTTCGGCAAGCGTCTCGAATGGACTCTGCCGGCGCTGATTCATAGCGGGACAATCCGCGTAGAGGACTATCCAAATGAATGTCGGCTGCGTGAATGAACTTAAACATGGTCTCCTCTTCCTTTATGTTTACGATACCTACCCATGAGCAGCTCATTAGTGTGCGGGGCATAGACTAATGGTAACATCACAATAATCCCAATAATAACTTTCATTTCATGCCTCCGGCAACTATGCTTCATCCTCGTAAGAATGACAAACTGCGCTACTCTGTCGACCATTTTTGTCAGGTGTCTATGGTCTCCTGAAGAGAATAAAAATAGGAGTAATCTCCTTTGTTCAAATGAAACAGTAGAATCTTTTCAGGATAATCACGGCCATATGATTGGAGTGCCTCGTAAGTCTTTTGGTAGCGGCCCCACCCAAATGGAATAAAACCTATTCTTTCTAACTTGTGTTCAAATGCGAATTCCAGGGCACGCTCAAATGTATGGTTGCGATCTCTCGATATCTGAATGTAACGGTCCAGGTTTTTAATTTTGTATTGACCGAAAAAGTCGTTTTTCCAATGATGACTGTCTTCGTACCAACCAAATATTTCATGTCTTGTATCAAGTTCGAAATAGAAGCCAAACCCTCTGGGCTTGTGAGAAAAAAACACTGCCAGATCTAACGTCTCCAAAAAATTGAATATGGAGTCATGAACAAGCTGAAGTCGAATATTGCCTATCACCAGCGAGGTTGGTGGTATGTGGCATTTGTCAACTTCCCACAAGACAGGCCTGGACAATGGGGAAGAATGCTTGACTAATAACCAGTAAGGGCGAGGGACCTTTCGTTTGACGGCTTTGACTGGGACGTCGAAAAATCCCTCAGATGTTCCGTGGTCAGTCAGGATAAAAGATTTTTCACGGAGGATCGGCGCCAATCTGGCAAAATAGGTTGCAGTATTTGAACATTCATAATTTCCTCCTTCCACGCACCCATCACGGATAAATATCGCCGACTCTATCTTGATATCCATTTCCAGAAGAATTTTGAGCAACAGGTTGTTGTCGCATTTGATGCAATATACTTTCCCAATCCTTTGGTTTTGACGGAATTCGTTAGAACATAGAATCAGAGCGTCCGCTTGTATGGATTGGAAATCCTGGTGGTATTCGCAGGAAGAATGATAGAGCCAGACGGAAGACTCTGGCCCAATCTTAGACTTCAATTCATCCATAATTTCACAAAGACCTGATTCCACCATAGGTCAGAGAGCCTCATTTTTGAAAAGTATGCTCTTGTTGATCCTATAAAATTCCTGGAATCGAGTTAATTGTCTTTCAAACATCGCCAGGTCAGCCGAACAATTCGGGTGGTGTTCGTCATGGAAACCTATACCGACGTTGAAACAGGCCACTCCTAATGATTTCATGTGCGATATGTCTGAGCTTGCGCCTTTACCTTTTTTGAATTTTGCTTCCTCAACGAGAGATTTTTCCATATGCTCGTTTTTGTATTTGTAAAGAACTACGTCTTCACCTCTGCGGTCGAATTCGACTATCCAGTTGTAATTTTTCTGACAATTCTGCGAAAACTCTTTTGCTGAGGATTCTCCGGTTTCTTCGCCATCGGTTATGAGAATGTCGACATCGATTCCCAACTTCGGAAGCTCTTCGAAAATGGAGTATATGCCTAGCCGATCATCCAGATATGGTGAGTAAACGTGAGTGCGAGGCCCACTCTCTGAATCAGCCTCTCTGAACGACAACTGGTTTTCTATTCTCGGATGAACGTCGGCATGTGCGACGGCCAATACAGGTGCGCCATTGTCGATATAAATGTAACGATCTACGTTTACAGCGTT
>DYRE01000003.1 GCA_020718965.1 Desulfomonile tiedjei | reverse complement strand
CAAATAAGCTGTGTGGGTTTCTTGCTCTTGTCCATTGCGCTACGAATAGCCATCCTCAATTCCGTCATGTGATCAAGAAACATGGTTCTGAAATGAACGGAACCGAACTCAATCGCTAAACTCAAAAACATCCCTGTCGCCGCTTCCATGAAAGGACTGGGAGAATTCAATCCAGCCTGAAAGAATAGCGTCATCTTCTTTGTGTGTTTTTCTAAGAATTCTTGTAGAATCCCAAATAATATGATCAGACTTTCGACTAGTAACGGTGAGTCCGCAATTCGTGATTCAAATGTTTCGTCCGTTATAAAAACCAGTCCAGCCAAAGACTCGGAATTTTCTATCAGATTCCTAATTTCCGCCAGTCCTTCTTCAGACAACAGGTCTATGTTGGATTCTTTTCCTCCCACATCATAAAATACGTGTTTAATGTTAACGCCGTAATCTCGCCGGAAAACGTTGCCGGCATTTACGCATAGTTCGTTGGAAGAATTTGGTCCTATGATGACAATCGAGTCCAGCGGACTCAGTTCAAGAGGCTGAAATGAGTCATTTTGAACCAGAGTTTCTGTGAAAATTAGTCGTTTGATCTGCTCTTCCGCTGTTTGAACCAGTTTGGTGGTATCAAGCGCCGCATTTCGAGACGACGTCTTTTGAGAAGAACTTTCTCTCGAAAGTACCAAATCCAGGCGATCCGACAAATCTTTAATAGTTCGCACATCCATAAAATCTTCAAGTTCCACTTTTATGCCGAAACGGCTTTCGACCGAGTCCATAATTACAGGGAGACGACTCGACCTTATCGACAGGTCTTCCCTCAAATCCATGTGAGGTTCTATCTCTTCCCTTTCATATCCAGTCACTTCCATTATTATTTGGATTATTGTCTCTGTAGTGTCAGTTTCAGACAGCCCTGCTTCCGGCGCTGACTCTGAGGAGCTACCAGGAGAAAGAAACCCGGGGGACTCGAGTTTCGCAGGCGCTTGAAAACTAGACGCAGGGGCCAAGTCAACTCCATAGGAATCTTTAATTACAATATCCAGATCGTCTTCACTGAAATGCTCTCCTCTCAGTTTCCGTAATCGGGTCAACACTGAAGGTTTTATAAACCTTCCGAAGGTTTCAATAACAAAAGCATTGATTTCACTCTGTATTACTTTTTGCACATCGTTTTGGGACGATTGTGAATCGTGAAAGTTTGGCTCCAAAAAGACATCCTGCTGTTTCTTCATGGGAATATTTTCTGAGCCCTCTGTTGACTGTCCCGTCAATTCCTTTACCTGGCTTACATTCAATTGCCCGTTGGTATAGAGTTGGGCCATCGCCGTTTTGAACATCAAAGACTCCGCTGACGGCAGACAGGTCTGGATGCAGTCCGCTTCTTCAATGTTATCTTTAATCAGATTTGTAAGTATCTCCCTGGGACCTACCTCCACAAACAAGCTGACCCCAAACTCGTTCCACAAAGTCTGGACATTTTCCAACCAGTGGACGGGCGATTCCAGGTGGGCCATTACAATATCTTTGATTTCTTCAGTATCGTGCGGGAAAGGACGCATAGTCGTATTAGAAATGACCGGAATTTTGGGAGGATAAAAGTCTATACCGTCTATGAATTCTTTCAGTTCATCATGGATACACCTCATAATCGGTGAATGGAATGCCATGCTAACTCTTAGAACGGTGCTTCTATAGCCCATTTCTTTGAGTTTTGAAGCAACCATTTTGGATGCCTCTGTGTTTCCACCGATTACAATCTGTTTTGGAGAATTTATGTTGGTTACGAACAAACCATCTGAGGCCCTTATAAGTTTGTTTACGAGATCCAGTGGCGCGTCACAGGCCACCATGACTCCAGGATCCACATTTATTTCGCATGCTTTGTCCATGCAAACAGCTCGCTTGTTGACAATCCTGAATGCGTCTTCGAACGAATATACTCCAGCCAGACACAACGCCGTCAGTTCACCAAGACTATGCCCTGCAAGCGCAGTCGGCTGAACACCGAGTGATACGAGATATTGAGCCATCGCAAACTCAAGAGTAAACAAAGCAGGCTGCTGCCACCTGGTTTTCTGGAGATCTTCTTCTTTGTCAAAAAACAGTAGTTTTAGCAGATCGAATTCGGCTACATCCGCAGATCTATCCATCCATTTGCGGATCACCGGAAAATTGTCGTACAGCTCATGTCCCATTCCTGCATAGTGAGAGCCTTGCCCAGGAAACACAAAGGCCATTTTGGGAACAGGATCATTAATCGCTCCGATGTAAATGCCCTGCCTTGCAAGGGTTTTTAAACGCTTATCGCCTAAAGAAAACTCGCAAGAACCAAAATCTTCTTTCCTGATTTTCTCAGCGGCTGAAATTTCAGTATCCGCAACTACGGAAATGCGACATTCTGTGTCGGCAATCTTTCCGGTGAAGAAATGGATTCCATCCGGCATGGGAATCGATGCGGAATCAACTTTAGGAATTTTAACTTCCTGGGGCAATGAAACCAACCTGGTAGCCTCCTCATCTTTTGACTCTTCAATTTGAACCACATAATTCGACCCACCAAAACCAAATGCATTTACCTGCATCCTTCGTGGCGCGCCATTTTGAGTTGTCCAGTCACAAGGCTCGGCAAGAACCCGAAAACCCGCTGATTCCAAACTTATTTCAGGATCTGGCTTTGAATAATTTCTGGTAGGAGGCAATGCTTTTCCACGCATCGCCATTATGCCTCTTATCAGACTATTCAACCCCGATGCCCCCAATGTATGACCAATTTGAGACTTAAAAGAAGTAAGAATTGGCTTTCTCCCATTCCTAAAAATGGACTTCAATCCTTGCACCTCTTCCAGATCTCCTTGTTTGGTGCTGGTCGCATGACATTCAACCAGGTCTACAGATTCCGGACCATAACTTGAATCTTTAAAAGAGGCCCTAATAGCCAATTCTTGCGTTTCCCTTGAAGATTCAACCATTCCCATGTTGTTGTTGCTTGCTCCCATCGAGGTAATTAGCGCAATTATATTCGCTCCTCTGTTTCTCGCTACTGATTCTCGCTCGATGACTAACATTGCCCCACCTTCACCTAGAACCATGCCGTCTCGACTCAGATCAAAAGGACGACTGGATTCAGAAGGTTCCCGATTGATCCCCGACAGACCGGCTAAAGCTCCAAGAGCGGAGAACTCCAGGAAATGCATGGGCGTAAGAAGTTCTTCACCACCCCCTACCACCGCCGCATCGATAATCCCATTCCGGATCATCTGGTACGCGCTGTAGAGAGCTACCAGGGAAGTGGCGCAAGCAGCCGACACAGAGAAGCTCGGCCCCATGAATCCGTACTTGTTGCAGATGAAACCACCCGCTGAGCAATTAAGCCTCCCCAGCAGGGTAGTGTCATCCACCGCCAGTCTTTTCTTCTTGATCTCCTGGTAAATGGCCGCTTCCTGATCACCATTAAGATTTATGACCTTTTTGACGTCTGAAACTATTTTTTCAGCGCACCCGCGGACAATCATTTCCTCCAGCGTAGACGCCGCTTCACCTGAATTCTGCGAAATTAGGACCCCTATTCTTTCCCTAGGTATATTCGATTCAAGGATGGTGGATTCAAGGATAGCGTTTTGCGCCAACCACATCGTAACTTTAGTTGACTCAGCCATCGTCCTGAAGTCCTGAGGTGGAATTCCCAATTCCTTTCTTGATATCTCAATGTTCTGGAACGCTCCAAAGCGGCAATATGTCTTTTCTGAAGCTCGTATCCTAGAACTAAAAAAGGATTCGTGATTCCACTTTGAAGATGGAACCGGAATAATTCCACTCTTCAATTCCAGACTGGCGCGAATTATCGAAGCTGGGCTATTTCCGAGAGAGTTGACCACGCTCATAGCGGTGATTGCGATCGGTTCCAGACCAATATTTTTGACACGCGCCGTATTCTTTCGAGCCGGTTGTCCGCTTTTTGTTGAGGGAAAATAGGTGTTTGAACCATCAGCCTCATGAGTGGATCCGCAGAAACTTTGCGCCAAGATGAAATTCTCATCCTTTGGACCAATAGCAAGATTCTGGTGAATCTGCCGGAGAGAAGCGCGCTGCCTTATAACTCCCGCGCACGCTCCACTCATAAACTGCCCCTGTTCAAATATCTCCGATTCATCTAGGGGCTTTCCACCGGGCTTGTCCATTCCTCTGGCTGCAATAAAAAGACTTCCCGCGCTCAAGGCCTCAATTTTCTTTCGAAAAGAACTTTCATCTTCAGATCCTGAAGCAAAATCGCGTTCCAAAGAACAGATGGACTCAATTTTGGCTGACCTTAGAGATCTAACACGTAGCCCAGAGCTGTCTCCTGTAACAATTGTGTCGCCTGGCGCTGACTCAAGAACTCTTTTTTGGTAAACAGGATGTAACGCTCCAGTTTCGATGATTTCTTTTGAACTGAGGTAAACCGTACCCATCTGAAGACCGTCAACCCCTATGATTGCCCCAATAACCGCCGTCAATCGGTCGAAGAACCCCCCTGCCAAGATTATCCGCTTTTCTTTAAACAAATCAGGCTGACGATCTTTCAGTTCAAGAGCGATCTGAACAAGGGTCATAGAGCTGTGCGTTCCAACGTGGCCACCGGATTCATGACCTTCGAGCACCACAATTTTGATTCCATTCTCTAACGCCAAACGGAGGAGTTCTTCATTAGGAGCGATATAAATAGCTTCTATTCCCTCTGAAGTGAGTGAGTTGGCATGCGACGGCTCTCCTGCGGCTATTACAGCAAATTTGGGTTTGTTGGACTTTATCCATTCAATTTGTTCTTCACGATAAGGATTTTCAGCAAGGGTTATAATATTTACAGCGTATGGCCTTTCACGCATCAACGTGGCCAGTCCTGAAAATCTTTGCTCTAGTGTCACGGAGTCCATCAGACCTAAAGCCATAGTAGGTAAAGCTCCGGCCTTAGAAACCTCAAAAGCAAATTCTGGACAATCCGTGATCCACGACATCGCTCCCTGGATAAATGGATAATCAGTTCCCATTTCTCTGGCGGTGTCGCTATCGGCAAAAGAAAGGCTTCTTTTTGTGGCTGATTGCAGGAAGATTTCAATATCATCTTTAAATTTTCCCAGAGCGTCTTCCATAGAATCTCCGTACCTACGGACAAACGAGAGCGCAAAAGCCGCCTCCACCCCGAGAGGAATTAATTCATCTTTTCCAAAGTCACTTTCTAGGGGATGCTGTAATTTCTCCGAGACGTGTTTTACGAAAAAAGTTCTTTGTTCATCTCTTACCTCTGAGCCACATAAGGATCCGACAAACGCCTTGAGTTCTTTCACCGATTTTGAATTCCCCTTGTTGTACAATCGGAGATATACCCCCAGGTTGCCGCCAATCAGTTCTGTGTGATCAGCCCTTATATTGGCTATCCGTTTTTTAGATTCCCCGTTTATGTTCATGAGATCAGTGAGCCAGTGAAGACTTTCAAAGACTATTCCGTTTGAGCCACAAGCCAGAAACGCTGCGGCAACCTCCGGAAAAGAGATTCCTCCCCATATAAAAATGCCTTTTTGATAACCTTTTTGTCTCTTCAGAGTCGAAGCTACAGAAAACAGAGTCAGTAGAGTCTCTGAACCAACGAAACCAGAAGCTTCATTTCCTTTAATGGCGAATGAGTCTATCTCAGGAAAACCCGACAGGATTCTTTGGATCAAATCAACATCGCTCACAATAGGAATTATGTTTAGATGACTATTTATTGAACTTATTTGATTGAGCAAGCTTTCTATATCATCCCTAACACAGACTGGTTCAAGTTCAACCCAGATTCTTCCGACGTCAATGTCCTGTATCGTTGAAATGAGGCCGGGATCGAAAAGAAACTCTGTCGAGATCTTTAGATCTACTGTGTCTTTGGAAGAGTCTGAAACAAGAAGTTTTCTCTGATAGTCCGCCGGGTTTGCTGATCCGAGATCGAAAGCAACGCGTACGCCCGTATTTCGTGCCGTATTTATGAGTGATGATGAGATATCATTGGGCTTACAGAGAAAAGTGAGAGAAACAGGATCATTTATGTGGGACATCCGAACACCCTTGCTTGAAGTAATTAACTTAAACTTATAGTATATCTTATTAGCATCGTCATGTAACCAAAAAACTCCAGACCGGGTCAACCCGGAAGGTAGGTTTAAGACCATAAAAACATGGTGCTATCAATAGGATATATATCGCAGAGAAGATATCATTTGTTTCCATACGATTCATGTTTTACCAATTTTAAGTTGTAATAATTTTGATTAATGAGCTAATCTAATAAGTTAAGCTATAGCTTTATCTCAGGCGCTTTAAGCCTGCGGAGGATGCATGCCTGATTCTATGAATGTCCTGCTTACTGGGGGAACGGGGTTCCTGGGAGAGTATCTCCTTGCGAATTTGCTGGAACGGGGACACAGTGTTTGGGCCCATTACAGAAGTGAATCACGAAAACTGGATACCGTACGATTGCTCAGTAGTATGGGACTTCCGAGAAGCGCAGGATCTCTCAAATGGTTCAAAGGAAATATTTTAGAAGCTGACGAACAATGGGAAAGATGGTGCAGTGAATATCCGGGACTCGAAGACGTTGACACTCTGCTTCATAGCGCTGCTTCAACCAGACTGCACATGGACGAAAAGGGAGAACCTCTCAAAACTAATCTTGGTTCAACCATAACCTTTCGCAAGCTGATCGACCGCAAGCCTTTGAAGGTCCACGTAGTTAGCACGGCATATGTTTGCGGATTGATACAGGGTGATTTGGTAAAGGAATCTAATCATCCGAGAGGCGATTTTGTAAACGTCTATGAAGAAAGCAAGTGGGAGGCGGAACAGATATGGAATGGCGCAGCAACAATTCTGAGACCATCGATCATAGTTGGGCATTCGGAAACGGGCAGATGCACTTCCTTTTCCGGATGGTATATTCTGTTCCAAGCCGCTCATCTTCTTGACAGGCTTATGTCGGATTCCAAGGATCTTGATCGCTTGGGCCTTAATATTGACATTCCAGCAAATCCTGATGGAGTTTCAAACGTCATACCGGTGGACTACGTTGCCAAGGCGACTGTCAGGATTATAGAGAAACCCGAAAATCACAACAAGATATATCACTTGACACACCCTAAACCTCCCACTCATGAATGGACCCTTACTCATGTTTGTAATAGATTCAAGGTTGGTGGCCTCAGGTTCGCTGGGGCTGGGGCGCCTTTTACTCAACCCAGGAATAGAGTCGAACGTATGGTTTGGCGACAGATGCAAACCATATTGTTACATTTTGCCAACAATCCGGTCTTTGATCGTTCCAATACGAACTTGGTGATAGGCGACATTACCGTACCCCCCATTACGGCGGACTATGTAGACAAAATAATTGATTACGCCATTGAGAAAGATTGGGGGCAATCACTGGATTGACCCTGAAAAGATTTGGAACAATACACACCTGCAACAAGCCGATTGTAATCAGCAAATCGTATTTGCAAGCCAGTTTACTGGTTAATCACTAAGTCCAGAGAGGTTTCCAGTGGTTCCTGAAGTTGATCCCAACGTATTCCGAGAAGTTAGTTACGGCCTTTATTTGGTCTCATCTTTTGATGGTGATAATAAAAACGGCCAGATAGTCAACACTGTTATTCAGGTCACGTCTGCCCCACCTTGTTTCGCTGTCATAATCAATCAAAAGAATTTCACTCACGAACTTATCTCATCCAGCAAACGCTTTGGGGTCTCCGTGCTCAAAGATTCCACTCCGTTTCCATTCATTGGGCTTTTCGGCTTCAAATCAGGCCGAGACGTGAACAAATTCGAGAACGTTGGATATATAGAGGGCACAACAGGATGCCCGTTGGTAACAGATCACTCGCTAGGCGTGATGGAAATCAATGTCACTCATACCCTGGATGTTGTTACCCACACAGTTTTTGTTGGGGAAGTGGTTTTCTCGAAGACGTTAGATGATGGCCGACCTTTGACTTATGAGTATTACCATGTTTTTATGAAAGGCAAGACTTCTAAAAACGCCCCAACTTACAATCAGAGAAACGATTAAAAAACGGGATCACAGGGGCCATATTGTCGGTTACTTATAAAAAAGCAGGTGAACAACCATCATTTAACCAGGTTTAGCCTGACAGGCGATTTCAGTATGACGTAGGAACCGTTTTCTGATTCCCTGCGGTCCGCAATACCTACTTTATCCTTGATAATACTGGCTACTCTTCTGGCGTCATCGGAGATCATACGAACACAACCATGAGACTGATTACGCCCAATACTTCGAGGCGCATTGGTGCCGTGGAATCTGTAACCGTAGTCCTCGAGTTTAACAGGTCCCTCTATTCGGTCCTCTTCTGAAAGCTCTTTTTTCTTGCTTAAGACATTTTTTTTCTTTAACAACGGCGCCATGGTGCCTCCGTAAACTCTTTTACTGGGGGAGTCGCCAGCCGCCCAAGCTCTATTTGGAGGTGGTATCCACCAAGGATCCTGATCATAAATGTGTGTAACGTAATACACACCAACCGGCGTTGGAAATTCTGGAGCCCCAAGACCAATTTTACACTCGTAAAGCACTTGGGTGGACGAATCTTTAGTATGAACCAACAAACGAAAAGCGTGAGTTGAGTGGCTAACCAGAATTTCCATTCTTTCAAGAGGCTTTTCCTCAGAAGCGAAATCAACCTTGGGAATACTTCCAAGTCTTTTTAGAAAATCACCAGGAGAGGAGAGGCCTCGAACTTTTTTGGGATCAATCCACAAAGGGGGCGCCGAAACTCGCGTGGAAGTTTCAGGTCTGGCCTCAAAATTTAAACGCGGATCACCAGGCACTCTTATCTCAAACACGGACCTACTAATGGGGAAAGTTGATGATTCATTATCCTTAAACTTCGACAAATCTCTAGAATTAAGATCATTGGAAGACGAATAATCTGTTTGATCCCTGCGTTGGTCGACTTGTTTCTTATGGCGAGGGTTAGAAGAATGCGCAGCAGAAAGCACAAGTCGAGCTTTACCAACTTTTGTTCCGGTCACAGCATGTTTTTCAGGCGTTGAAGTTGAGTTGACTGAGATGGTTTTGTCCTCATGAACGGAAGCCAGAAAAACGGATTCCCCTCTGGCCGATGATAAAAGACAAACACTCAGGCTTAAAATCAGAGCCAGTATTCTGATCATAAGAATCTCTCAAAATATATTGTTGTGATGACGCAAATTGTTCACATTATTAACATTTTTTTTCAGATAAATCAATAATAATGCACAGGCATTCTCTTGTGTAAAAAATTTGAGCAACTATATACGGTGGAACAAATATATAGAACACTATTTCAGTTTGCTGAACTATAAAGTAGATTAAAATATTACTGTAATAGAGGTATAGTCACATTATAACAGAGTGTTATTGTCTCTATACTCTATCCACTAATTGATGTAAATTGTCACCTGTATGAAAATATTGACAGACTGCCGAGGTAATACTAGGATGCTTTAACATATGATCTTGGCGCAATGTAATCGGCAGACGGCATTTTTTTGACTATTAGCCGGTAGTTGATCAAAGTTCCCTATCTGTAATGTGGTCCAGCTTCTATTGAGCCTGGATCCTGGAAATTAACGAAAGGTGAAGTGACCGTGAAAGAGTTATTATCAGGAAATGAGGCAATAGCGCGAGGGGCTTACGAGTATGGGGTTAGGTTAGCCTCAGCGTATCCGGGAACACCTAGCACAGAGATTCTGGAATATATAGGGGAGCGGTACCCGGAAATTGTCGCAGGGTGGGCCCCAAATGAAAAGGTGGCGGTTGAAGTTGTGGCCGGCGCATCCTATGGAGGCTCAAGGGCGCTTGCGGCAATGAAACACGTAGGGCTTAATGTGGCCGCTGACCCATTCATGACACTCTCCTACACTGGAATTAACGGGGGATTGGTCATGGTCGTTTGTGATGATCCAGAAATGCATTCATCTCAAAATGAGCAGGACACAAGAAATTACGCCAAATTTGGTAAAGTGCCATGCCTGGAACCATCTGACAGCCAGGAAGCTAAAGACATGATCGGGGAAGCTCTAAACATAAGTGAGCAGTTTGATACTCCGGTGATATTAAGGAGTTCAACCCGAATTTCACATTCCATGTCTCTTGTGGAATTGTCAGAGCGCAAGGAAGGCCAGAGAGAGTTGGGTCTGAAGAAAGATCCTGTTAAATATGTGATGCTTCCCGCCATGGCCCGAAAGAAACATCCATTTGTAGAGCAGAGATTAAAAGATGTGGCCGCTTTTGCAGAGTCCTTTGCGTACAACAAGGTCATCATGGGTGATACCTCGGTTGGAATAATCTCTTCCGGGGTTGCTTTTCAGTATGCTTCCGAAGTAATGCCCAATGCGTCTTTCTTGAAACTTGGAATGGTATGGCCACTTCCAGAAAAAATGATTCGTGATTTCGCTTCAAAAGTTAAAAAATTGGTGGTTATTGAGGAACTCGATCCATTCCTCGAAGAAGCTATTAGATTGATGGGTATACCCGTCGAAGGGAAAAATCTCACGGGTCTCTGTGGAGAGTTGTCTCCAGAAAAACTCGAAATAGCTCTCAAGGGTAAATCTTCGGCAAAGAGTATCGGGTCGATAGACATCGAACTTCCTATGAGGCCTCCCAATATGTGCCCGGGATGTCCTCACAGGGCTACTTTTACAGCGTTGAAGAAAAACAAGGTCTATGTAGCCGGAGACATTGGGTGTTACACATTAGGGGCATTGCCGCCTCTCGGGATGCTAGATAACTGCCTGTGCATGGGCGCAGGAATTGGAATTGCTTCCGGTCTTGCGAGAACCCTGGACGATGTCGCCAAAGGAAAGGCGGTTGCAGTTATTGGTGATTCGACCTTTTTTCACTCAGGAATGACTCCCCTCTTGGAAATGGCCTACAACGGAGGACATTCTACACTGTTAATTCTCGACAACAGGATCACCGCAATGACTGGAGCCCAGCAGCATCCAGGCACAGGATTCACCCTACGCGAGGAACCATCAGTGAAGGTCAGCGTTGAAAAACTTTGCGAGTCCTTTGGTCTGAAGAGAGTTATAACTGTAAACCCGTATAAAATAAATGAACTGCAGAAGATTATTAAGGAAGAACTTGAAGTAGCGGAACCTTCGGTTATAATCGCCAAGGCCCCCTGCGCGTTGCTAAAAACAGGGCGGGTATTGCCGGACAAACCTTTAAGAATAAAACAGGATGTTTGCACCGGATGTAAATCTTGCATAAACACCGGTTGCCCAGCCCTGGAATTTGTCAAGATAGATGTTCCTGAACCAGGCAAGAAGAGAAAAGGCTTCTCAAGAATCAACGCCGCTCTCTGCGTGGGATGTGGCACATGTTTAGAGGTTTGCAAATTTGGTGCTATTGAGGAGGCGTCATGAGCCAGAACCGTGTTTATAATGTGTTGATCGTGGGTGTAGGTGGACAGGGCATAATTTTGGCCAGCGACGTATTGGGAAAAGTGGCGGCCAAACATGGATATGATGTCAAAAAGAATGAAATACACGGGATGGCTCAAAGAGGCGGGTCTGTGTCAAGTCATGTGCGTTTCGGGAACACCGTCAGGTCTCCTATAATAAAAATGGGAGAAGCCGACATACTCCTGTCTTTCGAACAGATTGAAACTCTGAGGTACTTCCCATTCCTCTCTGAAAAAGGACAAATTGTCGTTAATGACCAGAAAATTCTACCTCCCTCTGTGTTCACCGGTCAACAGGAATACCCTAACGATGTGTTGGAAAGAATTATGACAAAAGCTCCTAATACCATTGTTGTTAATGGACAGTCCGTGGCTGAAAAAATTGGCAACTTAAGGGTCCTTAATGTCATCTTTCTGGGTGTTCTGTCAAAATTCCTCGATATTCCGGCTGAAACCTACGAAAATACCTTGAAGGAATCTTTGAAACCAAAATTGGTAGATATCAATTTGCAGGCTTTCAATGAAGGCCGCGCCATGGTTACTGCTTAAGCGGTTCAATTGATTCCACCGACCATTTTTAAATAATTTAGAGTTCAGTTATTCCTACTTGTTGTCTCCCGACCCAATGTAAAAGGGGTCGGGAGGTCAAAGTAGTTTTTAGTTTTGGTTCATCTTTAACGATAACGGAGGTCAAATTGAACGACGAAACATGGAATGCTCAAAGAGTCAGACAGGAAGTCTATGACTCTAGAACAAAGCTCTTTGTCGTAGCCAAGGTACTCGAAACCGGGTCGGTCAATTTGCGCGAGCAGCAGGAATGGGCCCTTGTGATCAGGCCACTGTTAAAAGATATTCTAACTTATGTTGACAAGATTCAGGAGTCCCTGGAAGAAACACCTTCCTAAGTTTGTGTAGCAAACCTGGCTGAAAAACGATTCCCTTAGAGTAGCCCCTGAACCCACAGAACCAGGGGCTACGATTCAATCGTCATGACCTGAATTGATGTGTGAATTCAAAACTAAGACACGCTTTATTGAACTTTTCCCCACTGAAATTTCTTTGCTCCCCCATCATTGGAGCTTTGCGCATTTTGCTGAGAAACCCTTGTGGGCCCTTGACTCGATTCAATTCTTCCAGGCTCTGCGCCAATCATGGCGGGTTTGCCCTGCATCCCCCATTTGAAAGAAGATTTAGGCTGGTCAGATTGTTGTTCCTTGACGCTGGAATCCTCTTTTCTCCCCCATCTCAACTCTGACGCTGGAGGCGCAGGCGGAGTTAAAGAAGCCTTATTCTGCTGTCTTACAACGTTTGTTCTTGTTCTCTTGTTTTGGTCCTGGTTAAGATTTGTGAATGGTCTAACCTGTCTTTCGGCGTTGTCAGCGGCCCGAGCTGGAGTCCGCGTATTCACGGCCTGGGTTGGTCTAACCTGAGTTGGAATCTCCGATGATTCCTGTCTCTGTGATTCTCGACCGTCCCAATAGATCTCACTGCCGTACAGACGGCCATATTCTTTATCTGGAGCGCTACTGACCGCAGTGGGTTGAGCGACGACCGGGGCGCTTCGCCTCGATGGCGCCATTACTCTAGTGGATTCCCTAACCTCCGGCGATCCGCTGCGGTTCCTTGGCTGGGCCAGACGGGATCTCAGAGTGGGATCATTCGACTGGGGATATGCTGACGGAAAACCGTAACTCCCTGAACCGACGGGCGCATTGTCATATCGTCCGTAACCTGGCATGCCGGGATATTGGTCGTAAGCGTTTTGAGTCTGATAACCTTGAGGGGCCGATTGTCCGGAGTATCCGTAAGGAGAGCCCAAACCATACTGCCCTGCGGCTGGATAGGACTGATCATAACCGGAGTAACCGTAACCCCCGGAGTTTTGTCCCTGGTACTGGGAATAACCACCGTAGGAATCTTGTCCTATGGCCAATCCGTACATCGAAAAACAGATACATATCGCAAAACATAGACGCAGTATTATTTTCATGAACACGCTCCTTTAAAGGGGATAATACCATGAAGGATTCAGTCGGAAAAGAACTAACATTATTTAAAATTATCGTATATTTTAGTTAATAATTTTAGCTAATTTGAGCCAATTAATCAACTTAAAACTTGAATACATCTTTTGTCGCGCTCCATACCGCCAGGTAGAATCAATTACCCTATTGACCGTTGACATATCCAAAGCTATTGTCGTGATTCATGAAGATAGCTCACTTGTCTGATCTCCATTTCGGAAAAATGATCTCGGCAGAGAAGCTGAATGCGCTCAAGGAAGACATTCTCCTCCATAAATTGGATTTGGTCATCGTCACCGGAGATATCACGAACAGGGGAAAAATTGCTGAGTTTCAGCAAGCGAGAGAGTTTCTCGATTCACTCTGTTGTAAGTATTTGACGATACCAGGAAACAGGGAGATTTCTCTTTTCGCTCCATGGGAATTGATCATTCCTTCATTAGCCATGCAAAGACATCGATCCTATTTTGGGAAAAGCGACCAGGTTCTGTATAAGTCCGAGGAACACAACACAGTAATGTTCGGACTAAATTCAGTCAGTCAACTTCCTTCATGGCCCGGGTCAATACACAGACAAAGTCGATACTGGTTCCGGGAAGAGGTAAACAACCACAAGTCATATTTCAAGGTTCTTTTCTTGCATCATCCGATTATGCCTGTTCTGCGCGCTTCCTCTTTTTGGGCTCACCAACTTTCGGACGCAAGCGCCATATTAACCATTTGCGCGCAATTTGGAGTGCGACTTATTCTCCAAGGCCACAAACACAGGGCTTCTGTGGTCGAACTTCGTATCCCTGAAACCAAATCTTCCCTGGTAATTTCTTCCTGTGGAGCTCCTTTACTAGATCGATGGGACAGCGTATATCATGTAATTGACATCGACAATGACACTATTCAGATCAACCCCAGAGAGTTCTCGGCGGGCTCTTTTGCAGGAGACACTTCTTACTTCTTTCATTCATGGTAAGGTTACTGGTTGGTTAGCGTTCTTTTGTTATTGTCGACTTGATTCTATTACCGCCCATGCGGGACAAACTCGCGTTTAAATTTTGATGAATTCTCAAGTTATCTACAACTTCTTGGACATTTTCAGTCATGTTGGAAGTGGCCCGCGTTTCTTATCTTCGGCGTCCGATTTTCTCACATATAGAGGTGTAAGCGCTTGCGGGTCATCGAATAATCCCTTTTCGAGACGTTGGTCAGCTAGCCTACCTAGATCCCCTGGAGAAATACGGTCAATTATCTTCCCTGAAAATCTTTTATCCTCTGGCATAATCTCCAATAATTCCCTGGATCCGCACAGTTTGGCTGTTCGGCCATCTAACATAGCTAACAGGTTTATGATTTCTGTTTTATTCACTAAACATGGAGCCTGGACGATTCGCACATCCTTTTCACGTTTCTCAAACACTCCGGTATAAATATCGCCTCTTCCCGCATCGATCACAGGCGCCACCAATTCTCCCTCGTCCGTAGCGGCTTGCCATGCTAGAATTTCGAGCGTGGAAACTCCTACCACTCTTTTGTCCAAGGCCAGCGCCAAGCCTTTGATCATGGAAAGTCCAACCCTGATCCCGGAAAAAGACCCAGGACCTGTGGCTATACCAAAGCCATCAAAATCTTCCAGTTTGTTATTTGTAAACATTAGGACTTGCTGGATAGCGTCTGGTAAGTTCTCAAGATGCTGTCTGCCAGGCTGGAGAATTTTCTCAACCAAAATTTCTCCGTCCCTGGTAACAGCTACCCCTAGCGATGTGGTAGCTGTGTGAACGGACAGAATTAGCAAATGCCAAACCTCTTTAAAGTCTATCTGACAATCATCTCAAACATTGGAAATATGTTCCCTGTTTTATGGAGAAAGCGCCCAACCTTTTGTTACTATTCTGTAAATATCGTTGAAAAACACCAGTCCTATCAGAAAAACGATGATCAAAAGCCCTAGCTGCACAGCAACTTCACGTACTTTTCCTGTCACGGGTTTTCTTATTATCGCTTCGACGACAAAGAAGAAAATGTGTCCTCCATCAAGGACGGGGATCGGCAACAGATTGATAACACCCAGGTTTATGCTGATGTAACTCATTAAGAATATAAAACTGAATACCCCAGCCTTTAGGCTTTCTCCAGAAGCTTGAGCTATTGTAATAGGACCACTTAACGCCTTGACGCCTATGTCTCCGCGTACCAGTTTCACAAGCGTCATTACGACCAGCTTGGTCAAATATACCGAAAAACGGACTCCCTCGTTGATTGCCGCCAGGAAGCCCAATTCCACCTTCTTGCCTGAAGGAGCAATACCAATTCTTCCTTTAAACTCTCCTAACATATCCTTCTGGTCAGACAAAGCTGGAACCACTGAGATTTGAGAAGTCGCGCCATTTCGCTCTACAGTAAAAGTCAGTTTGCGATCAGCCGAATCTTCTATGATGTTCCTCACATCATCCCAGCGCCAAACTGAATTACCGTCTATGGACTTTATCAAATCACCGGAATGAAAACCGGCTTGCAAGGCTGGACTGTTCGGCAGAACCTGGCCCACTTCAGAGGCCAAGACCGGAAACCCTGCGACAAAACCTGAACATAAAAGTATGACAGCAAAAACAAAGTTAAAAACAGGGCCTGCGGCCACAATGGCAATTCTTGCCCACACTGGTTTACCTGTGAATGTTCTGTTCGCGTCTTCAGGAGGAATTTCTTCTTCAGAGTTGGGTTCTTCGCCAAATAATTTTACATATCCCCCCAGGGGGATCCAACTAATCATATATTCGGTTTCACCCCATTTTCTCTTGACCATGACAGGAGAAAAACCCAGAGAAAATTTCAGGACCTTGACACCCAACATCTTAGCCACAATAAAATGTCCAAATTCATGAACAAATATAAGAACTCCCAATAAAAATATGAAACCAAGTATATATTCCAAAATTAGGTCCTCCAGCTAAGAAATCTCTGATCATGACAGATCTGACAGGATTCCTCTTTTCAATTTACACAATTAAATATAAAATCTTGCTTCAATAAAACAAGCCATTTGTTCAACACACGAGATTGGATTGAAAATCGGAATCCTTGGTGGCACATTCAACCCTCCCCATTTGGGACACTTGAGACTTGCACAAGAAGTTTCAGAGGCTTTTGGCCTTTATAAGATTATATTCGTGCCTTGTCATCAACCTCCCCACAAAAAAGAAACCGAAATTCCAAACTCAAAAGATCGATTTAACATGACCTCACTGGCATGCGCAGGAAATGACAAATTTGAGGTCTCGGACTTGGAACTCAAATTCCCGGCGCCTTCCTATACGGTTAATACTTTAAGACACATAAAAAGTAAAACCACGGATGAGCTTTATTTCATAATGGGGTCCGATTCGTTGAGTGAAATAGGAACATGGAAAGATTTTGAGATTTTGTTTAGTCTGGCTAATTACATAATTGTAGATCGTCCAGGCCTCAAATTTCAGAAAGCCTGGGATAGTGTTCCCTTGACTCTTCAGCAACAATTCACTCCGTCCGGGAGCTACTTTATACACTCTAACAAAATGTTTCTGATACCGTCTAACATCAGAGGACTCAATATTTCCTCGACTCATATAAGAAAATTGCTTAAACAGGGATTCACAGCAAGATATCTCACCCCGGAGTCTGTCCTGGATTATATCAGAAACAAAAATCTCTACTCTGTACAGGAACCCAATCGCTAATGAAAAAAACGTTCGAAAAGTTAACCCTCGCACATTCCAGAAATAAAGCGCAAAGGTTTCTTAAATCTGCTTTATCGAAGAAAGCTACGCGCCCGATTCTTCTCAGACTGAACCAGTTAACTCCAATAGCGGACTATTTTCTGATTGTTTCAGGAAGATCTGCCCGGCATGTGACAGCCATAGCGGATGGAATTATCAGCGATGCGCGTACAGATGATACCAAGACCTATTCTGTTGAGGGATTAAATCAGGGGAATTGGGTCCTGCTCGATTTTGGAGACGTTGTAGTTCATATTTTTCAGGATTCGACCAGGGAATTTTACGACCTCGAAGGTCTCTGGCGAGATGCCATCAAAGAAGAGCTACCTCCTGAAATTCTGGAGGAAATTGAAGCTGCGAAAGACTCGTTTACGGATGACGATGATCTGTTGGAATTTTGAGTCGCGTCGACCCGGGTGGCGCCTGAAGTTCGACAAAGAATATTTTCTCAGAGGTAAACTGAAAAACTAGAAGCCACCTTTCCTCGGACCAACAAGGAAACACGCTGTTCTATTTCCTGAAGAGAGCTTCTAGCTTTTTTCTCGCTTCTTCAGCCTTATCCATTGACCTTCCCGAGGTTTGCTTGGTAGACAAGTCAAAATAATCACAGAAATTTCTACGGTCCTTGACTGAAATTCTCTCCGATTGAGGTTCTTTACAATTGTTAGAGGCTGTCTCATCATACTCTGCGCAATTTAGACAGCAAAAGATGTCAGACCCGCACTTCGGACACGTGTCGTTTCGAAATACCTTATCGTCAAATTCCAAGGATTCGCCGCAATGGTGACAAAAACCTCTTTTCATATTACGCCTCCAACGGTAAGACTTTGTCCTCTGTTTATCTTACAATTACATGGCCTTCGCGTCCATGGATCACAAAAGAATTTCCCAAGGAGAAAAACATGCAAACTAATTTCCTAGCCCGGCTCCCCAAGGGAGAAGACGTCTTGAAAGCCATAACCGAGGAATTTCGATTAAGATCAATTAAAACCGGATCATTTTCATTGATCGGGGCAGTAACGAAAGTTGTCATCGGTTTTTATGACCCAGTCGAGCGTCAATACATCTTCAAAGAGTTTAACGGCCCCCAAGAAATCGTTTCATGCGTGGGAAACATTTCTGAAAAAGATGGGCAGATATTCGCGCATGCCCATATCGTCGTATCCGACCGCAATTTTCTCTGCTTGGGAGGACACCTTGGAGAGGGTTCCCTGATATTTGCAGCGGAACTCTTTGGTGTAGAATCCCTGGAATCTGACCTAGTCCGACAATATGATGCGCCAACAGGCTTGATGTTATGGGCAAAATCCCCGACAAAGTAACTACCTATAATTCACTGATATCAAGATGTTACCTGACTTATGTTTAACCGATTCGCCCTTAACCAAATGGAGACTTATTCGTGAGGTTGAATGACCTAATTCTCCTGGTCGTAATATTCGTATCGGCAGGAATAGCCATCTTTCTTCCAGATCTGTGCGCTCCGTTCAGACCGTACCCACTTTATCTGATGATGTTTCTGATGTTCCTAAGTTTTTCCAGGATCAATTTTGATTTACTTCTGGACACATCCTCAGCAGCTATGAAAAGTCTTGCGGCGCTGGTTTCATTCAAGCTGATCATTTTGCCCACTATCCTTTATTGGATAGCCAATTGGCTCTTCCCGGATTTCGCAATCCCTGTGCTTCTTTTATCAGGCATTTCTACGGGCGTAGTGGCCCCGTTCATAGCTAACCTGTTGGAAACGGAAGTGGCGCCGGTTTTACGTATGGTCATTGTCACTTCTTTAATTGCTCCCTTTTCGTTGCCGGCGCTTGTAAAGATTCTCGCAGGAGCCGAAGTCCATATCCCCCTCGATTCAATGGTAAGATTACTCGCAATGGTAGTTTTTCTTCCCATGATCACGGTAATTCTGGCAAGACGATTTTTCATGGACTTCTTGGAACGAATTCTAGTATTTCATTTTCCCGTTTCGCTGATCATTTTTGCCGCGATCAATCTGGGAGTATTTTCAAAATATTCCCATTTTTTCTTCCAGAGTCCTGGCGTAATTCTGTCTTCTGTGATCCTTGCCTATGGTCTTTCAGTAATTTATTATCTGGCGGGTTTCGTGTTGATCAGAAGTGGAGGGCCAAAAGAACGACTGGCTTCCGGTATAAGTTTTGCCATTATGAATAACGTTCTTATTATAGTTTTTTCTTCACATTTTTTTGGTCCACTATCTCCCACACTGGCGGCAGTTTATATGTTTCCTTTTTTTACAATGATAGTTCCTATCAAAATAATCTTTTCGAGATTAACATGCGTTTCAAAGAACGTCTGAAAAAGCTTAAGCGCCGCATATCAATCGCAATCATGCTGTGTATTTCGGTCTTTTTTTTCGTTGTTTCGTGTTCGGATAAAGACTCGGATACCAGTTTAAAAGTCGGCAGAATTCTAATGGGGACTCTCGTCGAAGTCACCGTAGTTGGGGCTCCGAATCAACTGAAAGAATTCGCTGAGGCCGCGTTAACAGAAATCAAACGTGTCGAAGATTTGACATCTTTTCACAAGGAATCAGACCTGAAACAAATTAACAATGACGCCGGGCGATCCCCTACAAAGGTGAATCCGGAACTGATCTCACTTATTCAACGAAGTCTTGATATCGCTGAACAGACTGACGGGGCCTTTGACCCAACGATTGGCCCCCTGTCAAGACTCTGGAATTTCAGTGGACCTGAAGGGCCCCGTTTACCAAACGAGTCCGAAATAGTTGAGGCTCGAAAAAAGGTTAATTGGAGGAAGCTTGATATATCACCTGACAAGCATGAAGTCTTTCTGCCAGAGGAAGGAATGGCTCTGGATCTTGGGGGAATAGCAAAAGGTTATGCGCTCAACAGAGCCGCAGAGATTCTCAAATCCAAGGGAGCCAAGGGCGCTTTGTTAAATGCTGGAGGAGACATAGTCACTTTCGGAAGCAAGTCTGATGGGAGGCCGTGGAAAGTAGGTATTCAGGATCCCAGGGACAAAAGTCGGATTGAAGCTGTAGTAGATATGGAAGCCGGCGCTGTCTTTACATCCGGCGATTACGAAAGATTTCTGGAAAAGGATGGTAAACGATATCATCACGTTCTGGATCCTTCAACCGGATATCCGGCTGAGGGATTCGAATCCGTTACAATTGTCGCTCCCGATGGATTCAGGGCCGATGGTTTATCGGCCGCAGTTTTAGTGCTAGGACCAGACAAGGCCAAACTATTTCTGGAAAAATATCCAAATATTTCATGCCTTGTAGTGGATCAATCGGGAAAAATTGGGGTTTATCCTGAGGGTTCATCCGTCTTTGAGCTGAAAAATTAAGTTTGCTGAACCGACAATGATTAAGCGCAAAAGACAAGTAGCATTTTTGCCTTGATCAAAACGAGTTTAAAGGGTAAAATAGATCTATAATTTTAGTGCGCAATAATATGAAAAAAATTATAATAAATTTTTCGATCCTATTACTATTAATGAGCATATTGTGGCTTTCAGGTTGCGTGAGTTGTTTGCCACAGTACGTCGCTCCACCCGACGGACCGGTATCATCCTGTTATCCGATGGGACACGATCCGTACATTCCCGCCGACCACAATCCCTCACCCATCAATCCGTATGATCTTTTTGGATCGATCGCCAGTCCTTTTATGTATGGGCCGCCAAGATAATCTAATCCCTAAACTTTGTACCGAATGTTCAGATTTCGATAATTGGCTTGCCTTATTTCAGAGAGGTTACGGTGACCAGCATGGGAGCTTCGCGATATACCCTGAATAATTTGATGTAGCGGTTCTTTATCTTGTTTCTCGTTGCGAGGACTGCTCTAGCGTATCCCCTTGCCGCATAAGGGTCGTCACTATTATATGCGCTTAAGGCAGGGACAACATTTCCATACAAATTAAGGTAGTATTTGAAGACCTGGATACCACATTCAGCATTGGTTTCAAGATCTAAAAGATCCGCATACCTAATGCCAAATTTCGAGGCCCATGACGGCGCATGAACCTGAAACATGCCTCTACAGTTTTCATAATTAACTATGTTGTTTCTAAATCCACTTTCAACAAACACTATGGCCATGTACAACCACATGTCCCCGCAGGTAATCCTGCCAAAATGTTTGTTGCCTGAATTGGCTATGGCTGTGGCCATGGTCCTGGCCTGTCTTAACGAGACCCTCCCCTCGGTCATGTCATTTATTATTACCGAACAAATCGCTATACCGTTTGAATGAATTTTGCCGTCAGCGTTTGTGAATATTGGAAACAGAACCAGACATAGCGCACCAAGTGCGCAAACTATAACCCGCGTCATAAACACCCTCCGAGTTGGCGCTTAATCCGGATTCATCGTGATCCAATATTTAAGCGCCGAACCCCTCAAACCCCTCTTGCGAAATAACTAGTTTCCGCCTCAATCTCCAGGTTTTACGGGGTCGGAATAACCAACCGTTTCTTATGTTTGGCCCCGTAAATTTTACCTTCGGCATAGTCAAAAGGATAATTTAACGGTTTCAAAACGACATCCGTGCACATCTTGACAACATCTAGACAAGGGTTGAAAAGACTGAATGTAGATTTAAGGCATTGGTTGAGAATTCCTTCGGTCCTGTCCAGTACTCGTACTCCACCGTCATAAACTTTGGTGGGGATGTTTGATATGTTTGTGTCTTTACCGGCTTTGGCGAGGACAAGAGCAGGAAGGGAAATAACTACCACGAGCGCTAGGCATAAGCCTATTCTCAAGATTCTATCCATCCCAGAACCTCCAATATGTATTAAACCGTTTAATTATTTCATACTTTGGATTATTATGTCAAACCAATTCAAGAGAATCAAACTCAATCTTGGTTGATAACCGGCTAGTGTGTTAATATGCCGAATGAAATTTCGGGGTTTACCCGTCAGGGATACACGGAAGGAATCAGTTTTGGCTAAATCTGGCGAGATAGTGACAGTAGGGATTGAAGAAGAGATCCAGAAGTCTTACCTGGATTACGCAATGAGTGTAATTGTGGGGCGCGCCCTGCCTGATCTGCGCGATGGCCTCAAGCCAGTACACCGACGCATACTCTATGCCATGCACAGAGCCGGTAACTTCTGGAACCGCCCATATCGAAAGGCAGCCAGAGCGGTTGGAGATGTTATAGGTCAGTACCATCCACACGGTGACACTGCGGTTTATGATTCAATAGTAAGAATGGCTCAGCCTTTTTCAATGAGATATCCTTTCATCGACGGCCAGGGAAATTTTGGAAGCGTGGATGGAGACGCTCCTGCGGCAATGCGTTACACAGAAGTTCGAATGTCCAGGATTTGCCAGTCGATACTTGAAGATCTGGACAAGGAAACCGTCAACTTCATTCCAAATTACGATAATACACAGAGTGAACCGGTCGTCCTTCCGGCCCGATTCCCCGCTTTACTTGTTAATGGTTCACAAGGAATCGCGGTTGGAATGGCTACCAACATTCCACCCCACAACCTCACTGAGACTATTAACGCGACTATCCATCTCATCGAGAATCCACAGGCTTCCATTAAAGAATTAATGGGTTTCTTGCCCGGTCCCGACTTTCCAACTCACGGCTTCATAATTGGGTCGAAAGGAATCACCGAAGCATACCACACAGGTAGAGGCTCTGTTCGCATGAGAGCGCGGACTCAAATCGAGGATGCGGGAAAAGGTTATCAACGAATTGTAGTTACCGAAATACCCTATTTAGTGAATAAGGCCAGAATGGTAGAAAACGTGGCGGAACTAGTCAAAGACAAGAGAATTCCTGGAATAAGGGATCTCAGGGATGAGTCGGACCGTCACGGAATGCGGGTAGTTTTTGAACTTAAGAGAGACGAAAATCCAGAAGTTGTTTTAAATCAACTGTTTAAGCACACCCAACTTCAGACCAACTTCGGGATACAATTGCTGTGTGTCGACAATGGTCGACCGCGCACCCACAATCTCAGGGAAATACTGCAAGGTTTCATAGATTTCAGACGAGAAGTGGTTATCAGAAGAACCAGATTTGAGTTGGCCAGAGCCAGGGAGCGCGCACACATACTCGATGGTCTCAGAATAGCCCTTGATAACCTTGACGCAGTCATCAAAACAATCAGGGAATCCCAGGATCCCCACGCGGCCAGGGAAGCTTTGATGGCTACATTTGGGTTATCCCAGATTCAGGCTCAAGCCATATTGGACATGAGGCTTCAGAGACTTACCGGACTGGAAAGGGATAAAATTCTCCTGGAACTCAAAGAAATCCTTGGCAAGATTGGCGAACTCGAATCTCTATTGGCGTCAGACGAAAAGATCCTTGCAGTTGTAGTTTTGGAACTGACAGAAGTTAAAGATCAATTCGGCGACAGTCGACGCACCGAAATACTTGAGGATATGGAATCCGACGTCCTGGACGAGGACCTTATCCCCAGAGAAGATGTTGTAGTGACATTTTCCAGCAAGGGATATGTGAAACGAGTTCCCGCAACAGTTTACAAGTCTCAGAAACCAGGAGGGAAAGGCCGAATAGGCGCAAAAATAGCTAGCGAGGACGTGGTTAATCAAATTCTTTTCACTTCGTCCCATGATGTTCTTCTTTGTTTCTCAACTCGTGGTAGAGTTCATTGGTTGCGGGTGTTTCAACTTCCCGAGGAAAGCCCTTACAGTCGAGGTCGAGCCATAGTCAATCTATTGAAACTCGATGAAAATGAAACCATAAAGAAAGTGCTGTCCATTCCGGAATTAAGCCAGGAAGGATTTGTCACCATGGTCTCGGCGAAAGGCAAGATCAAGAAGACTTCTATAGCTGAATTCTCAAGACCTAGATCCAGTGGTGTAATCGCCCTGACAATTGATCAGGATGACCAGCTTGTTGATGTTAATCTGACCTGCGGTCAAGACCACATACTGCTTGTCACTCGAAAGGGCAAAGCAATAAGGTTTCAGGAAGATCAAATTAGACCTATGGGCCGTCAGGCCAGGGGTGTAACCGGCATACGTATGCGACAGGGGGACGCGGTAATCGCGATGGGAGTAGTTGCGGATGATTCAATGACCTTGCTCACTATTACCGAACACGGCCTGGGAAAAAGAACGTCA
>DYRE01000120.1 GCA_020718965.1 Desulfomonile tiedjei | reverse complement strand
TTCCTGTATCAGGATTTTATAGCTCCCAGGTGCGCGCAATAGGCCTAATCTGAAGCCGCTCCAGGAATAAATCACGCCAATCAAAATCCCTCACCTACCCTCCCCAGCTTTGTCACCAGGTCCAAAAATTATACTAGATGGTTTGTTTTTAATCATTCTGGTGAAATCGATCAAATTATCGGCGCTTCGATCCAATTTTTGGGTTAGCAAACTTATATTGTTGTCTGTTCTACGTATCATCCTGTCGGTGTTTCTTATTGTCTCTGTACTGGCTTGCAGAAATTCATTGGTCTTTTCCAAAGTTTTAGTTAGAGATTTCCCTAGTTGAGCTCTTGTCAGGTCCTCATTAATTTTCCTCGAAGCTTCCTTTATTTCTCGAACGGCCTCTGCAGCGTCAACGCCTATTGAATCTACTCTGGAATCGGACAGGATTTTGTCCAGTTTCGACGAGACACGCAAAAAATGATTCGACATTCGTTCGATGTCTAGGGCTTTAAGCTTTTGAAAAACGTTTTCCAATGCCGCCCCTATTTCTTTGATATCTGATGAATATGTGGGGATGACCCTGTATCTAGGCGTGAAATCGAGTTCTATCGGCTCCTTGTATTGATCTGGTTTGAAATTATCGATTTCCAAATATTTCAAACCTGTCAGGCCGAGCAAATTCATTTTTATTCCCAGATCATCCGCCAGTTTAAAATTCCGGTTAAGTCCCATCACAACTTCAATGAGTCGACCATCTGGAGCCATACGAATTTTTTTTACTCGGCCGACAGGCACTCCTCGAAACTTTACGGGACTATCCGATTCCAAACCCTGGACACTCTCGCTGAAATAGGCCACTACAGTCTGAGAATCTTCAAAATACCTCGACGCTCCTAACCAGATAAGCATGGAAACTGTCAACAGTAAGCTTGAAACCAAGAAAAGACCAATTTTCAACTTTGTTGACTTCGCACGCATCATGAGTCTCCATTTGTTGTCAATTTAAACCACCGCGAAAAAAATCTCTCACCCTCTTGTCTGAGACATTTTGCATAAGTTCGTCAGGCCTTCCACGTGCTATAATGGTTTTTTCCGCAGGATCCAGAAGAATTATGTTGTCGGCCACAGAACAAACGCTTCGCAACTCATGAGTTATTAGAACAACCGTAGTGCCCATAAAGGAATTTATTGAACGAATAGTTTCGTCAAGTTCAGAACTTGTCAGCGGGTCCAGTCCTGCGGAAGGCTCATCAAAGAAAAGGATTTGAGGATCCAGAGCCATAGCCCTGGCTAGAGCGGCTCTTTTTTGCATGCCCCCGCTCAGTTCTTCAGGCAGTTTTCTTGCGGCATCCTGAAGTCCGACCAATTCGAGTTTCAAGTCTACAATTTCTTCTATCACTGTTTCAGGCAGTGAAGTAAACTGAAGCAACGGCATTGCAATATTTTCGGCTACCGTCATGGACGTAAAAAGCGCTCCCGACTGAAACAGTACACCTATTTTTCGAAGTATTTCCATCTTTGGCTGTTCTGAAATCGGTTCCATTTTATTATCGCCATAGTATATTTCACCTGAAACCGGTTTTAGAAGCCCTACCATAGCCCTAAACAAAGTCGTCTTTCCGCACCCCGACCGACCCATGATTGCAAAGATCTTTCCTCTGGGGATTTCGAACGAGATGTCACGAATAATTATCTCTCCGGCATATCCAGCCGTCAGGTTTTTGACTGAAATATCTGAAACGTACGGATTATCGCTCAATTGTTACCTTTTAATACTTTTTTATGGTAATGGTCGCGTAAATTAATTGTGAGTGAAATTCCCCTGAAACTCAAAAGACCCCTATGCGGGGGAAATAATAAAACAGTACGGCAAAGATCGCATTTGTAACCGTCAGAACGAATATGCATGTCACAACCGCCGATGTGGTTGCGTATCCAACGCTTTCAGCGCCTCCTCTGACCTGGAATCCCCTAAAGCAACCTATAATGGCAATCTCAATTCCAAAAACGATGCTTTTGGTCAATCCCTTCATGACATCACTGACTTCAAGTACTCTTCTCACCTGGTTAAAGTATGTTGTCGGAGTTATGTCCAGTGAAAAACTAGCAACTACGCATCCTCCAATGATACCCACGATGTTGGATATCATCGTTAAGCAGGGCGCGGCTAGCGCTACTGCAATGATTCTTGGACATACAAGATACAATATCGGATCTATACCCAATACCCTGAGAGCGTCAATTTCTTCCGAGACCTGCATAGAACCTATGTGCGCAGCATATCCAGCGCCAGAGCGCCCGGAAATTATCAGCGCCGTTAACAGGGGCCCCATTTCAAGACAGATAGATACGCTCACTAGGTCAGCTACAAAGATATTCGCCCCAAATTTGCGAAGTTGAATGGCCGCTTGAAAGGCGAGAATAGCCCCCATGAGGAAACCAAGCGCCAAAACTATTGGAACAGCGTCCACCCCGGCTTTTGCGAAAAGCTTCGCCAAGCCTTCCCACTTGATTGATCCCGAGCGCCGGAGACCTGACCAGAAAGCATCAACAACTCCGCCTATGAAAGTGATCATGTCGACGGAGCTATTCTTCAGATAAGAAATCCCATGCCTGATTTGGGTTGCGACATCCGGCTCATCGATTCCCTCCAGAATACCCGTACTAGCGAAAGACTTTGACTCGTGGCCCTCCAGAAAACGTTTTCCTCCTGACGGGATATTTACCAGTGTAGCGTTATTGCCAAGTTTCTTACAATTTCTGACAAAATTCCTTATTACGGCTATACCGGCTCCATCGAGATAATCGAGTCCACCTAAATCCAGTTTCACGTTTTTGAGCGGCTGAGCTTCCAATATGTTCAATAATTCCCGATCCAGAGCAACAGCTTCATCGACTGAAGCGTTCCCCGTAACTTCTATCAGGAGTTCATCAAATGATTGCTGTCTAAATTTTACTTGAAACATGCGATTCTCTGGGTCGAGACTAACTCAATTTCTCCATCAGCCCCAAAAATAAATATTGTTGCCCTTTCGCGACTAATTATTGGAATCAAAGAACTCTTTAACGTCCCTAAGTGATCTCGTCAGAGGACTTTTTTGGAGACTTTGAAAAAACATTTTTCCATAACTTTTTGTCAGAATTCGAGGATCCATAACACATAAAGCTCCTCTATCGTTCCTAGTTCGTATGAGTCTGCCTAATCCCTGTTTCAAGGCAATTACAGCCATCGGAACCTGAATCAGAAAAAAGGGATTTTTTCCGGCGGATCTCAAAAGATCAACCCGAGTTGACAAAATTGGATCATCTGGCGGAGCGAATGGTAATTTATCTATAATAACACATGACAGGGACTCACCTTGAACATCGACCCCTTCCCAAAATGACGAAGTTCCAAAGAGCACGGCCCCGTCCTTGGATTTAAATTCCTCTATAAGCCTGGATTTAGGCTTGGTGCCTTGTAAGAGCAGAGGAAAACTTATGCTTTGTTTCAACTTTTCATAAACACTCTCCATGTTCCGGATAGACGTGAAAAGTACGAACGCTCTACCCTGAGTCACCGAAAGTATTTCGCCTATGTTTTCGGCCAAAAGTGGAACAAATTCGCTGGAGCTAGGTTCTGGCATTGACTTGGGGATGTAAAAAAGAGTTTGCGCTCCATAATCGAAGGGACTGCCAAGTATAACTTCTTTGGGAGAAAATGTTCCATTAAGACCTACACTGGATCTAAAATATTCGAATGATCCACCTGTTGCCAACGTGGCTGATGTAAACACAAGACTCGGAATTTTTTCGTACAACCTTGAACGCAAGGCTGGGCCAACCTCAATGGGACAGGCGTGGGCGCTGACAACTCGATCTTTTTTCTCAATCCACGTCGCATAGTCTTTAGCGGACGAAGCTCCAAATATAGTATCTATTTCGATGCGCAGATCCTGAACTCTTTGCGCCAGATTTTTCAGTTCTTCTTTCGCCTTGTGACTAGAAGATATCATGGAAAACAAACTGTCCAGAGACTGGGACAAATTTTCTCTGGCCTCTGTGACTCGCTTGTCCGTGTGGTCTATTTTAGCTTTTTGAATTTGAAGTTCCTCAAAGATACCAAACAAATTCCTGGCATGATCGTCTATTTTTCTGAGTTCCCTCTCAAATTTGTCCCCATGAATTTCTGCCTCGGTGAGCTGAAATCTGCAATCTTTGACAAACTTTCTGAGTTTATGGACTCCGCAATGGAACCCAAAATGTTGAGTTACCGCTTCTTCAAAACCATGAGCTTCATCAATTATTAGCGCGTCAAAACGCGGAATAACCTCGCCTCTGCCGCTTGATCGAACTGCCATGTCAGAAGCCAGCAAGCTGTGATTGACTACGACCAACTGAACATCGGCTGCCTTCTGCCTCATCTTCTGGACAAAGCATCGCTCAAAGTCTTCACAGCTTCGACCCAAGCATGTTTCAGCGGTGGAACATATCTCCGACCAAACACGACTTTCATCCGGCAGAGAATCTATCTCAACTCTGTCTCCATCGCCTTTAACCGAAGTTATTTGGTACCATTTAAGAATTTTCTCGAGAAGTTCGCTTTCCCATTGCTCGTAAAAACTCGATTGTCGGAGAAAGTCCCTAAGCCTTCGGTGGCATACAAAGTTGCCTCGTCCTTTCATAAGAGCCGCTTTGAGATCGGGGAAAATGTTTTCTTGCACAAACGGGATATCTTTGAAGAAAAGCTGCTCCTGAAGATTTTTGGTTCCAGTCGAAATGGCGATTTTTTTTCCACTTAGAACCGCCGCTACCAGGTAGGCTAATGTTTTTCCAGTCCCGGTGGGAGCTTCAATAATCAGCGTGTCGTCAGACATTAGCGACAAGAGTACAGCCTCACCCATGGCAAGTTGCTGTTCTCGAAATTCATATCCAGCGACAGAATCCGCCACTACCCCTTCAGGTCCGAGAATGTCACGGACATTGCCAATATTTGAATCGATGTAGTCGTTTTCTCTCAATCGTATACAGCCTGTCATGTTTTTAATGATTAATTTTCTGGTAAATTTTGGTCATTTGTCTTGGTAAAAAACATCTCATGATAACTCCGGGCCTGACTCAAAATAGCCGGCCCCCACGCGGGGGTTCCAAGAGCGTGCAAATGAAGATAGGTACCAAGAGCCTTATACCGGAATATTCCATCAAGGGAACCATTTATTCCGTGTCCCCGAATAACCTTGAACGCGTAAGAGTTGGTGTTGATATTGTCTGACGGAATGAATGAATAATGAAATTCGTGGCCTTTAAGTACCGACCCCACGGGGAAAAATGGATTTGAAACGACGACGTTGACGACCATGTATCCATGGCCCTGAGGTCTCCTCTCTAAGACTGTTTCAACGTCAAATACCCCAACCATGGGATACGTTGTTTCATCTATTGTTAATTGTTTGGCAAGATACATTAACCCACCGCATTCAGCGTAAACAGGTAGGCCTGATTTTATAGCCAAAAGCAAAGATTCCTTGAAGGTAGTGTTCTTGGCCAGAACTTCAGCGTGCGTCTCCGGGAAACCTCCTCCAATGTAAAGGGCGTCGACTTGCGGCAGTGGCCTTGGCTCCAGTGCTGTAATCTCAACCAAAGTGGCCCCTGTTGACGTCAATGCCTGCAGGTTCTCGGGATAATAGAATTGAAACGCAGAATCCCTCAAGATGCCAATTCTAAGATTTTTGTGTTCTAACATGGATCTGGATTGGTTTTCAGAAATCCTTGGGCAATTAAGCGGATCGGCGGATCTGGCCAATTTCATCAAACGGTCCAGATCTATTGATCTGTCGACCAGACTGGCCACTGTTTCAACAATACTATTGGCCCCGGAATGTTCGGAAAGAGGGAGAAGTCCAAGATGCCTTTGAGGGAAATCATCAAGAGACAGTTTGTTTATGGCTCCAATAACGGGGATTGAACAATACTCCTCGATAGAATCCCTGAGTGTTTTTTCGTGCCTCGGCCCAGCAACTCTATTTAAAATTACCGCCTTGATCAAAACATCAGAGTCAAGCGATTGGCATCCAAGCACCAGAGCCGCCGCTGTTCGAGTCATCTTAGAGGCGTCCACTATCAAAATTACCGGGGTCTTGAGTAATTTCGCCAACTCGGCGGAACTGTACTCTCCAGAAGCGTTAACGCCATCGAATAATCCCCTGTTTCCCTCGATTATAGATACATCCTGGTCTTTCGCCCACTTGCAAAAGGACTCTTTTAGAGTTTCTTTATCAAATAGATATGAATCCAGATTCCTACAGGGACACTGAGCCGCCTTGCCTAACCAGCCCGAGTCAATATAATCCGGACCTTTCTTGAAAACTGCGACAGATAATCCCCGACTTCTTAGAGCGGCTGCGATACCTATTGAAAGCAAGGTCTTGCCAGACCCGCCCCTGAGAGCTCCGATAATTATTCTCGGCGCATTTTGCATTCTACATATCCCGGTTGATAAGCTACTTGTTTCTGTTTTCTACTGAACATGCTTTGGAATTTGCCTTTATGGCATCCCGAAAGATTCTAGCCTTTCTGACGATGGAACCCGCCCATTCCGGCTCACCCAAAGAATGAATGTGAGTGTATAAGCCGAGAGCGTTCTTGATTGCAAGGCCGTCATGCGCTCCGTCAATTCCATGTCCGCGTAAAACATCGAAGGCCCAAGACTCACTATTGGCGCGATTCATCACAATTGTAGAATAATGAAACTCGTGTCCTCGAAAAGTTACGCCTTCAACGAAAAAAGGGTTAGCCTTTTTCGCTTTGAGCTCCACGTATCCCAAACCCTGAGGTTTTCTGTTCAATACTGATTTAGCCGAAAAAACGCCT
>DYRE01000517.1 GCA_020718965.1 Desulfomonile tiedjei | reverse complement strand
ACTGCCTGGTACCACAGTAGTAGATTATTGTTCATTTTATTTTGACGCGGTGCCTAAGTATAGAGCCGGGGCATTTTGCTGTCAAGAATTGGATTTCAGATGTTCCTGTGGATATTCCGGGCCGGCCTCGTTCACCCGGTTCGGCTCCCATCAGTTTCCGGATTCATTGTGAAAGAATAGAGAGCGCCCGATGGGACCCGAAACCACGTCTTCAGCTTGGAAGGCTGAAGATAGGGCTTTTCCGGTCTTTCCTTATTTTTACTAAGTATATAATATACAATAAATTAGGTCAAATCACTTTTCTGCTGTATGCCCCTTTTTGCCGATATTTTTCTCAGTTTTTTCTCATTCGTTTTTTTGTATGTTGAATTGTAGATAATAGTACTTGACACTAATAGTGAGTAGCGCTATTATCAAGTATGATAAAAAGCTTCAATGATGGACGCACACAGGGTATCTGGGAAAGGAAGCGAATGAAAGGTTTTCCCAGTGATTTGTACAAATCCGCCCGTAGAAAGCTTGGTTTCCTGGAAGATGCCGTAATGCTTGATGACTTGAGAGTTCCACCGGGTAATAATCTGGAAGCTCTTCAAGGGGAGAGGAAGGGACAGTACAGTATTCGAATAAACGACCAGTGGCGCGTTTGTTTTAACTGGAAGGATGGACAGGCTTACGAAGTTGAGATAACAGATTACCACTGATAGGGAGGATAATATGAGTGATACATTAATTGAACTATCTACTCCTGGAGAGGTTTTGAAAGTGGAGTTCCTCGATCCGATGGGTGTTACCGCCTATACTCTGGCTAAAAGCATCTTCGTCGATCCACCGAGGATAGCGGCCATTATTCGAGGTAAACGGAATATAACGGCTGATACTGCCCTGCGTTTTTCCAGGTTTTTCGGAACGAGTGCGGAGTTCTGGATGAACATGCAGAGCAGGTACGACCTGGAATCGGCATTGGAAGAGAAAAAGGAAGAACTGGATAAAATTGCCGGGTATCATAAGGCATCGTAAACCATGATCCGATTACCTACTGTCAGGGAACCCACTCATCCTGGAGAAATGCCGCGGGAAGAGTTTCTTGACCCGATAAATCTGACACAACAGGAACTCGCCAAAGCTATTCACATGCCCTTCCAGCGGGTAAATGAAATCGTTCGCGGTAAACGGGCTTCGTAGTAATTGTCGTTGATCTCCTTCGGCGGCATGGGCTTGTCATCCCGGTCGCCGTAGAAGAGGAAGCTCTCCGGGGGATTGTAAGGAGAATCTTTCTTCATTGGCTCAATCCGATCAAGAGAAACGACAAGCGGATCAGAACGCACGCCATGTATTCCTTCAGCGGGATGCTGGACGACAAGAACCGGGACGTGTTGTTCAAGATGTACGACGAGCGCTGGCTTATAGAGGAATGCTTCCGTTATTACAAGAAT
>DYRE01000119.1 GCA_020718965.1 Desulfomonile tiedjei | reverse complement strand
GGTTATGCAAAAGATTTTTTCGCCTTCTACGAGAAATAGCATTTCCGACAGATGACCGGTTTTCTGGTTAATCTCTTTGGTGGGCGATTCCCGGTGTCAAAATCCAGCTTCGGTAATGACTTTTTGAATACTACGCATTGGTCAAAGTTCAATTAGTTGCTTAGCATAGGTCAAGAGATCCTTTCCGGAAAATGTCACAAATATGACTCGGTGGATTTGTGGGAATCTCACAAGTTGTTCAAGCGAAACGGTCAACGCTATTCTACAGGCCTCCTCGAGAGGGTATCCATAAGCGCCCGTGCTAATCGACGGGAAAGCGATAGATCCGACGCGGTTGCCGGCTGCGACCTCAAAACATCGACGATAACAACTCGCAAGCTTAATCGCTTCACCAGAATTGCCTCCACGGTAGATTGGACCGACTGTATGAATTACATGCCGAGCCGGCAACTGGTATCCCTTTGTAATTTTTGCGTCCCCTGTTTCGCACCCCCCCAAGGTTCGGCATTCTTCGAGTAATCCAGGGCCGGCTGAGCGATGTATGGCGCCGTCTACTCCGCCTCCGCCCAATAGGCTTTTATTAGCAGCGTTAACTACTGCGTCCACATCGAGTTTCGTCAAATCTCCCAAGGCCAGGTGAATTTGTTCCTTCATGCGGTCCTCAGTATATTTCTCTCAAATTATCCCTGTGGTCTACCATATAAATCATTTTGGCCTTTTTCCTTAGTTCATCTTTCATGCTTCCCATGCTCTCCCTGTCCACATCGAATGCCCTGATGTAGACGTTGCGGTATCCTGCAGGCGCAAGTTCATAACAACTAAGGACGCTCACCAGTCTGGCGTTGTATCCACGAATCACATCAGTAATTTCCTTGATGGAACCGGGCCTGTCTTCCAACACAAACCCAAACTGAACGCCTCTGTGGGAAAGTCCGCTCAATGCCATCATTGCCTTGAACATGTCGTTTTTCGTTATGATTCCTCTAATTTCCCCTGAAGCATCAACAACAGGAGCCCCGGAAATCTTATTGTTAAGCATTATCTCAGCGGCTTCCTCAACGGTGTGATCTATTGACAGGGTTACTGGAAATCTGCTCATGATGGCGCCTACCTCAAGCTTGGAAAGGAGGTAGATTATTCTCTGGATGTCCAGCATGACTGCGTCTGAGGGCGACGCTCTTTTTAAATCCCGGTCTGTAACAACTCCTACTAGTTTCCCTTCTTCGAGAACAGGCATCATGCTTATGTCATGTTCCATTAAAAGGTTGATTGCCTGTTGCATTGAATCGTTGACATCAACGGTGATGACTTTTGTGCTCATCCAGTCTTTAACCAGCATAGTTACCTCCTGGTTTCAATATCATCATTACTGTGCTTAGACAGGCTAAGCTTACATACTCTGCAAACCTGTTCAAAATTGGTCGATTGACACAACATCTTGAAAAAGCAATTTTCATGCCGAACAAAATTCTACTGATAAATGTTCGTTAAAATACATCAACCAGTCAATAGTCGTTTTAAGAATATGAGAAGTTGAATGATAGACCTGAATGAAATATCAGTAAACAATAATCTAAAGGAAACGGATATATGGGGATATATTCTTGGTAGTTCAGAGACAGAAATGGGTAAGAAATAAAAAAAGGCCACCGGGATGACCCTGTAACCTCTTTGAAAATGGTAGCGGGGAGAGGATTTGAACCTCTGACCTTTGGGTTATGAGCCCAACGAGCTACCTGGCTGCTCCACCCCGCGGCATCCTTTTAGTTTAACAAAATGAATCCAACTGTCAACACCTTTACACCATATATGTGAAATTAATCTCCTGGCCCTTTAGGCACGGCATCCCGGAACATTTATACGTGCAGGTCATGATGAAAAAGGCCGGGCTTATTTGTGATTGTCAACATTTGTTTCTTTTCTGCAATGCGCTTCGAGAATCTTTCTTCTGAGTTCAAACATGTCCTCGCCCATAGCGCAAGCAGTGAGATACTGGATGAACCGGCTAGGATTTGTTCTTAGAATCCCGCAAAACTGTTTCCAGTACTGAACTCTCGCCTTTGAAATTACGCCCTGTTTCCAGCAAAGCCTCAAAAACTGGAAAAGATCCGACAAAGACTTCTGTAGAGAAAAGCTGGAGCCATAGGCAACGGGTTTGGCTGAGTATTTTCGTCCCTCCTTTTTTGTCATCGCTTTTCTTGTAGGCCTCATGGTTATGTAATAATTATAGGTGCGTCTGAAAAAATTTGGCGCGTCGTAAACTTCATCCCACAATGCCACAAATTCTCGATCAATTTCCGTTTCCGCTCTTGACGGTAAAAAATTCATCTCGCCAATGGTAGAATTTCCAGTTCCAACCTGCTCGCAAAGTCTTTTTTCCCTTTTCAGCCGATCCCAGAGCTTCGTATTTGGAGGAGCCTGAAGTTTGTTGATCATGACAACAGGAATGTTCGAAGCATCCACGAATGAGGCTATTCTTTGTCCTGCGCCGGGTTTTTCTCCGTCAAACCCTATTATGAAGCTTCCCAATACCGTGAGCCCATTTTTATTAATATTCTTAACGGATTCCAGCATCGGGTTTCTGATGTTCTGAAATTTGTTAGCCATCGCCAACACATCTTCATCTGGAGACTCCAATCCAACAAATACGGTAGAAAAATTTGGCTCAGTCATAAGATCTATCATTTCTTTGTCTTGCCCCAAATTTATTGAAGCCTGGGTGATAAAAGTAAATGGGCTTGAATGCGACTTCATCCAGACATTCATATCTTTGAGCAGGGATTTTGCATGCTTTCTGCTGCCGATAAAATTGTCGTCACAGATGAAGACTGTATTTCGCCACCCAAGTTTATATATAGCCTCAAGTTCGCTCACAATCTGGGAGGATGTTTTATATCTTGGCTTAGAGCCGTATAAATTGATAATGTCGCAAAACTCGCAGTCAAAAGGACATCCTCTTGATGTTTGAATGCCCAGTGACGCGTAATTTTTGAAATCAACCAGGTCGAATCTTGGAACAGGTGATTGGGAAAGGTCTGGTTTTTCGGGATGTTCTATGATGCCATTCAACTGTCCTTGCTTCAGCTTTTCGATCAGAATTGGAATGGTGTTTTCACCTTCCCCCTTGACAAGAAAATCACAGCCGGCCTCAATTGGCTCGCCAGGGACCGAAGTAGGGTACGGCCCTCCTGTCACTACAGTCTTCCCGCGTCTCTTTGCTTCCTTGATGAGGTCCAGAAGTCCATTTTGTTGAATGAGCATGCCCGACAGCATTACTAGATCAGCCCATTCCCAATCTATATCTGACGTTGGTTGCGCCGCCAGGTCCACGAGACGTATATCCCAATTCTTTGGTAATAGGGCTGCAACTGTTAACAACCCCAGGGGAGGGAGCATTGTATTCGCAGTCTGGAACTTCAATTGTTCCGGGAAACTCCAGTAAGATTGAGGGAAATCCGGATTTATCATCAAAACTTTCACTGATCCATACACTCCATCAAAGAGAAATTAATATAAAATCATTGAGCCCTCTGCACCGTGACCATCCGGCAAACATTTCGCTAGATAACTGGACAGAGACGTCTCATAGGCGATGATCGGTTCCTAGATCAAGGACTTACGAAATATTCTATACACGCTAAACCTTTTAGCGCCCATTTCAACTTCAAGATCATTTATTTCCTTGTTGTCTTCAAGGTTCCACCCGCATTCCAGGAACCGAATCTGTTTATGGCCCCTGAATAACTTGTTCAAATGGTGAAAAACCACAAGAGGTCCTCCTAGTCGCTTATACTCTTTAAGTATTCCACCCATGGCGGCTCGTAATCCGACTGTAAGTCTGCGTCTCAACAGAAATTTTATTCCCGTGACCAAGCCTATGCTTCCGTTGGCCTGCTTTAATAAAGGATTCATATCGGGCATTACCATGACAACTCCAACAGGCTGGCCGTCATGTAAAATAAAAAAGACCAGGTCTTCCTCGAAAATCCTCTTGAGGTTTCTTGCCATTTCATCCACTTCGCCGTCAGACATAGGCACAAATCCCCAATTATCGGCCCAGGCCTGGTTGTAAAGGCGGGCAAGTAACCTGATGTCAGTGTCGTAATTCTTGCGGGAAATATTTCGAATACTGATGTGACCTTTGCTGAGGACTCTTTTCCCAAGCCTCTCTATGCGAGGTCCCGCTGGATCTGTCTGGTGCACCCTAAACGTAAACAGGTCTTTTTCCTTGGAAAACCCGGCTCCCTCAACCAGTTTCGAATAATACGGAAAGTTCCACGGCATCATTATTGTAGGCTGATGTTCAAACCCTTCCACCAAGAGCCCTACTTCATAATTTGTGGACGGGTTAAGAGGACCGCGAATAAATTGCATTCCCTGTGATTTTGTCCATTCTTCCGCTTTGGACAACAAAAGCCTTGCCGTTGTGGGGTCATTGACGCACTCAAAAAACCCCCAGATTCCCATTTTCTCATTGTGATACTTATTATAATTGTCGTCTGTTATAGCGGCTATTCTTCCAATCGTTTGTCCATCTCTCTTTGCAAGAAAAAGCTCGCGTTGGCCAAATTTCCAGAAAGGGTGTTTCTTTGTATCTAAAAGCCGTCTGAAATCTTTCTTTAAAGGAGGGACCCAATTGTCATCGGTATGATAAATTGACCAGGGAAAATTCACGAATTCGGTTAAATCGTTTCGGGTCCGAACGGTAACAATTTCTATATCCAGCATTATTCCCAAACCCTTTCGTCATGAAGTAAAAGTGAAAAACCTGATCATGCGCCCCTAAGATGCGTTTTGTGAAGAATCTTCCCGCACAATGAGGATCCCAGATTATGGTCACAATCTGATCCGTCTGTTAACAAATTTGTTGTCTCGACAGATGGTAGTCTCGCGCAAATTCAAGAAAGCTTCTGTAAGCTTCATCGAGATCATACCCCAGGGTTTCAGAATGTGTAGCCAGACCCTGATGGAACCATCTGTACCAGCGATCTATATCGTTTGGGTCTTCCTTTATTATTTTTGGAAAGATGTCTGTTCCAGGATAAGGTGTAACCATATTTATTTCGACGTGGTCCGGCTGCGCTTCAAGTATCAACTTTTTGCTCAATTCAATATCTTCCTTTGTTTCACCGGGAAAACCTATCATGAAAAAAGCATGGGACATTATGCCTTCTTCCCGGAGCATCTTCACGGCCCTTATAACTTGATTGTTGCTCTCGCCTTTTCTGATCAATTTCAATATTCTCGGGCTTCCACTTTCAACTCCGAGGGTCACGCGTTTGAAATTTGACTCTTTCATTTTTCTTACTAGCTTGTCATCAAGCGTGTCGGCTCTCACTCCGCCAGTAAATTCGAAACAGTTCAGTTGATTGTCGATTATTGTGTCAAGCAATTCCAGAGTTCTTGACTTCACGACTGTAAAGGTATCATCTACAATCTTGACTACCCACATTCCCGGCCTCATGTCTACTTTTTCATTGCCTGGGAGATCGACGGCCGACGAAACATCTCGTTCCTTTTGTTGCAATTTCTCTATGTCGCTTTTAATTGTAGAAAGCTCACTGATAATCGCATCGACGGACCTCAATCGAGTCTTTTTCCCCCAGATGTTCCTGGAAGCGCAGTAAGCGCAATTAAAAGGACAGCCCCTGCCGGTCATAAGGACTTCCCCAAAATATTCACGCCTGTCTATTAGCGATCTGTCGGGAATGGGCAGGGAATCAATATCACGAATAAGCTCGGCTCTGGGATTAATTACTGTTTTTCCAAAACGTTTCCACACCAGAGACTCAACAGATGACAAATCTGTCTTACTCTCAAGCGCCTCCAGCAAGCTTAGCAGAGCGAGTTCGCCCTCTCCTGTGATCACCATATCAGCGGAAGTGTAAAATAGACTTTGTTCCGGCAATACCGTAGGGTGACTGCCTCCTAGCACAACAGGAATACCGCTCATTTTCAATCTCTTAACAATTATCCGAACTGTGTCCATGTTCCCGGAATTACAAGTGATACCTACAAGGTCAGGTTGATGTGCAAGAATCTGGGATTCGATGATATTCCAGATCTCGTGATCTGGGTCATTGATCAACTTCTCCATGCGGGGTATCTCTGCATTCATTACCAGTTCAGGGTCAGTATTGGCCGACCGGGGGCTGTTTGGGAGATCCAGGTTTTCTCCATCAAATATTACTACATCCCAGTCCGAATTCTGTTTAGCGAATGTTGCCAGGTACAGAAGGTTAAGAGGATAAGTCTTCATTTTAGGGCTGGATAACCCAAACAATGAATAGAATGGAGGGCGGACAAGAACAAATTTCATATCGCGTCCTGGTTCATCGATCTGTACAGTTTACGTTTCATGAGCTTCTTAAACAACTTGACGTATCGTTCAACCCGTTCATCCCAGGCATGGTCTCTTACCATTGTGCGCATCACTTGTTCCCTTTTCTCTAATGGTGGGTTGGCCAAAAGCCTCTTACAGCATGAAACGAGCTCTTCCATGTCCCCGTATCCAAAGGTAGACCCATATCCAAGATCCTCTACCAATTTATTGTTCAAAATTGGTTTTTCAGAAAGAGTGGGCAAGCCGCCACGTAAATAACTATATATTTTAGAAATGTCATTGTCAAAGGGCAGGGGGCCAGTAGCAAAAGCCAGTCCCACATGTGCGTTGTAGATGTAATCCCAAGTTTCCAGTTCGGTCTTTTCCCCGTGGTTCACAATTAAAGGGCTAAGTTCAGACCCAGCGCCATACATCGCAGTTTTGTTAAGACCTACCATGTGAATTTCGGCCACGTCAGAAACGCGCTCCGCCAGTTCGTTTATAATCTGAGCCATTCTTGTAGCCGCTAGAC
>DYRE01000118.1 GCA_020718965.1 Desulfomonile tiedjei | reverse complement strand
AGGGCTCAATAATAATCCTCCAAACTGTACGGCAGTCAGGCAAGTCAAGAGTCTCTCGCCCCTCATTAAAGAAACATAGAAACCAATTAGCATGAGCCCAACTATCAGAAACTCCAGAACTCCCGTCTTTATAGACACGCCCGCTATCGCAGTAGCTATTTCAGACGCATAATCCATTGCTGCCGTGCCAATTATTGACAATTGTGTTGCGAGAGATCTTCCGGCTACGGCTCTGATATACTCTCCCTCGTTGTATGATGGCGCATAACTGGACTTGTGGAACTCCCAAATACATGGCAAAATTAGCGACACTACAACGAATATTAGCGACGCGGCAATCCTGGCGAGAAATGGGCGGTCTTTTCGGGAGAAAAAGAGGAATAACCCGGACGAAAGTGAAAGACCCCACCCGTTAATTCTCACAAGCGCAGTAACCCCGGTTAGCAATGCCCCTAACGACAATAAATATTTTTCGTTCTTTTTACCGCTGAGGTAAATCACTGCAATCAGGCTGATAAACCCAACTAGAGCGAAAAGAACATCGGATGTTTCGAAAGTCGAATTTACTAAAAGCGTGTTATTGAGGGCAAAAAGCCCACCCAGGACAAAGGCCGGGTCTGGCCCCAACAATTTAAGCATCAAAAAGTAACCCATGAATCCCGTAACGATTCCAAGAACAGCCATGGCCACTCGGTAGCTCAAAAAATCTGATCCGAAAAGTCTGGCTATTATGGCGATAAAAACCGGATACCCGGGTGGAACGTATGTGTGATGCTCGCCATTGAATTTGTAACCGTTTCCATGGGCCAAGGATTCTCCTAGTTCCAAATATAAGGCGCTATCAGGAGAGGCTTTCCATGAATCATTAATTACAAGAGCAAAACAGGAAAGAACCACCATAACTAGAACACACAATCTCGCAGCAGTGCTAACACCGCGCGTCGCTTCCAACAATTCAGGAAACATGCTGTATACTGACAGATTTATACCTCACAACCTGGCAATAATATATTGTGTTAACAAGCTATTATGATTATAATAAACTGCAATTCCACATATATTGATGAAGTATTAGATCATTTGTCTCTGAATTTATATCTAAGAAATAAACCTAATGCATCAACTTTGTAAATAAAAAGTATTGACATATATTTCGAAATGTTGTGTAAGGCAGATGTAACTTTGAAGCGTCGACATTCGCTTCCGTTTACACAAAATTGGCGCTCCGAGTCCAAAAACACGAAAACGGCATCTAAATGGCCGTTCGCGTGTGTTCCACTGGGATGGAAATTAATTAAAAAGAAGCGCTTTTCTCTTATCACATGAGAAATGCGTGTCAACAGAAAAATGTCCTTTCACCGGTCAATCGGGAATAGGAGAACTGGGTTTTCTCTAGTTCCTGACTGTGTTGCATATCATTGGGAAAGTATTTCATTCAAATCAATTCCAAACTTTCTCGCCAAATACAAATTTAAGAATTCCATTATCGTAGGTTTAAATGGTTGACGGATAAGGAACATTCCCGCCTGTCTTGGCGTTCTTCCACCTTTCTTGACGTTGCACCCTTTGCAACAAGCGACCACGTTTGTCCATCGGTTCGATCCTCCCTGAACCTTAGGAACCACATGATCTACTGTTAACTCAAGAGAATGAAAAGAACCTCCGCAGTATTGGCAGTTATAACCGTCTCTTATTAGGACATTGTTCCTGGAAAATGGCACCTCTCGCCGATAAATTTGTCGAATAAATTTTAATAATCTTATTACAGCCGGCAGGCGAAAAGTTTGGGTAACGCTCCTTACGGTTCTGTCAGATTCTTTTAAGACTTCTACCTTACCTCTTATTAGTAGAGTCATGGCTCGTCTCCATGAGATCAGCCCTATAAATTCATACCCGGCGCTCAATACAATTACCGCATCCTTGGACAACATCTCTTGCAAGCCTCCCACATCTTGGAAAACTGCCGATGGTAGCCACTTCCGGTTATGATTTCAAAAATGGCCACACCAGGTCTCTTAATCAAGAATAAAACACAATAACCAGTATTGCCGCTAATTTTTTCGTTATGACGTTAATGGAATTATTGACCGCCATGCTCCTTCAACCTGATTTTATGACCTATCAGATCTATATCAATTAAATCTCCTTCAACATACATTATCTCACCAAAAATACTCTTTAAAGTAATCTTTCCATTTGCTGGAATCAAAGACCCAACACTTTCCATGACCAACTCTTCAGTACCGTTACGAATTACATACGCATTAGATTCGCACATTCTGTTTAAACCTCCAGGAAAGTTCTCAGAACAATTTTATCCCCACAATCTTATGGAATCGGTGGGACATTTTTTTCTGCATTCCAGGCACAAAATACATTCCTCCGGCGCTTCATCGTAAACACCGAAACTCGCTGCGCCATTGCCGGTCTCCATGGGACAAACTCGACTGCAAACTCCACAACCCGTGCATTCCGTATTTCGCTCGGGGAATACGAGAGCGAAACGATTAGCTAGGGAAAGCACAGCCCCTAGTGGGCAAATTACTTTGCAAAAAAAACGTTGGTGTCCCATAGCGGCCACTACAATCACAAACAATATTACAAGTCTTACACTGAGTGTCAGCGCATCCGTGGTTCCGTTGATCAAAGCCCACGGCACAGCAGACTGAATAGTGGCGACTGGGCATAATCTACAGAAATAAAGGGGGAAACCTGGAGACAGGATAATAGGAACAGCGATGACAAGAATTAAGAAGATCCCATATTTTATAAATCGCGTCCACTCTGGAATATTAAACCTAACATAGGGAACCTTGTGCAAAAGATCCTGAAAAAAGCCAAAAGGACAGATCCAGCCGCACATGAATCGACCTATGGTCAAGCCGGTAATGGCCAGGACCGCCACGACGCTTAGCGGAACCAGTCCCAACCCGGCAAACTGGCCTAAAATTCCAATGGGACATGAGAACAGCGCGATAGGACAGGAATGACAATTAAGAACAGGAAAACAAATGGTTTGCCACTGAAACAGACCCAAATTTAATATCGCTAAGCTGATGACCTGAATTTTCAGCCGCATTTTTTCCACAGTCAAGTCTCCCGCGTTTCTGTAGCATTTCTGATTCGGATGAAAACGTGACCCACGCTCAGAATTAAATTCAGGTCGGGCACGGAATTCTACCTTTCAACATTCGAAGGTCAGGATAATTGGAAATCAATTTTCCATCTTTATATCGCTTTATTCCTTCAAATGTCATTGCCCTTACAACATCCGGTTCGGAAAACCACTCCGACTGGGGGTTGAATTTTTCGGACGCGTCTTCATATCCAGGAATTTTGATGCTTATTCCAACATTTTTCAGTTTGTCAAATTTTTCAAGATTGTCATACACTAAAAATTTTCTGAAGAATCCCCCGTAGACAGCCATTGCCAATGCGCAAATTATTAAAACAATCGATAGAATTTTTCGAATCATGACTAATCCTAAATTCTAATCTTTTCGGCAGATAACTAATCACGGGAGCAAGGCCATGTCAACACACTGGAATTGAGGCTGGCAAAACTAGTTCAAAATGGATTATACATTTTCCAGAAAATGGCATTTTGGTAGTTTCGAATTGAAAACTCATGGAGGAAAACACCTTGATAAAGCCGGTTCTTTTCGTTTTATCCGCCCCTTCCGGGGCTGGCAAGTCGACGTTGATCCGTCGCGTTAGAGCCATTTTCCCCGACATTTTTTATTCTGTTTCTTACACCACTCGGTTGCCCCGAAAAGGTGAGGTTGACTCGATTGACTATCATTTCGTGGATAAACAGAAATTCCTAAGAATGATTGATGATCAAGGATTCTTGGAATGGAAGCTCGTACATGGTTCGATGTACGGAACTCCCCGCATACCTATAGAAAATGCTTTGAGGAACGGAACGAGATGTCTTTTGGATATAGACGTATCGGGGGCTGTTGAGGCGTTTCAGAAAATTAAGAATTCTGTGGGAATTTTTATCAAACCTCCAAACATGGCAATTCTTGAGGAAAGAATTCGTCTTAGAGGTCTGGACTCAGAAGAGTCCATTAAGCTCAGAATGGAAAACGCTCACAAAGAGTTGATGGAAGCTGATAATTTTCCGTACCAAATAGTAAACGATGATCTCAACAGGGCTACCGATGAACTGATCGATATCATCCGTAAGGAATCTGAAAACAGCTAGGTCGGTTCCGGTTATTCAGGAGATGTCCCCATAATCACATCGACTGTTTTAGACATTTGTCTTCTCATTATAACCATCCGTAAAATGTCGCCCGGCTTTGTTGCGCCTACTATGGAAGAGAGATGTTGCCCATCCTTTAAAGCATTGCCGTTAGCGCTCAATATAAAATCACCTTTGCGAATTCCAGCCAGGAAAGCAGGAGTAGCTCCAAGCACTTCATCCACAAAAACACCGTAACGTTGACTTAACCCGAGGGACTTGGCCCTGTCCTCATCAATGTCGTCAACATATACCCCCAGCCATCCCCCAACATTACGCGGACGACTATTCTTTTGCTCAATTAACTGCCGAATATAATTTGAAGGAATTGAAAACCCCATGCCCTTCCCTGATGTTATTATTGCTGTGTTCACCCCTATAACCTCCCCAGCCATGTTGAAAAGCGGCCCACCAGAGTTTCCCGGATTTATTGAGGCATCGGTCTGGATAAAGTTGTCTTCAGGGCCTAAGCCAAGAAATCTACCTTTCCCGCTCACAATTCCAAATGTTACTGTCCTGCCAAGCCCAAAAGGATTACCAACCGCCAAAACCCACTCACCCACTTCGACACGAGATGAATCTCCAAGTTTCGCTTCCTCCGAAATTTCTCGAGCGTCTATTTTGATCAACGCCAGATCGACACTTGGATGAACAGCCATAACTTTGGCGAGCAACGACTTGCCTGTTGACGTGGTCACCGTTATTTTCTGAGCTGAATCAACCACATGGGCATTTGTAACTATGTGGCCTTCTTTGTCGCAAAAGAATCCGCTACCTAAACTGTCCGTGTGCAAGTCTTCGGGCATTCTTCCTTTCCCGGTCTTTTGTGCGTATCCATTCTCGAGAATCCTGCGGGAATCGGAGACATTTCCCGGCTCTTCATTTCGTTCCACCGAGATACTTACAACTGAAGGAGAAAGCGCCTTGATTAAATCAATCAGGTCGGGACAACCACCCCTGAAATTTGACACACTTTTAGTTTGATCGGCCGCATTGACGTAAGAGTGGTGGAAGGTTGGAACACAGAGATAGAGAACGAAAATTCCAGCGATATGGATTAGACTAAGTCCCGTTCTGTTGTGTGCTTTCAATTTTCGAGCTTTTCGTTTCTTGGACTTCCTTCGATTTGCTTACGCATCTGAAGCTCAGCAATCTGGATCTTCTTATCACAATTTTCTTTAAAATGGATCAACAGACAAGCAGAAGAGACCTAATTATCTTCGCTGCAGTTATGGAACTCACATCTGACTTGTCAAGTTCGGGCATTAATTCCACAACATCTAACCCAATGATGTTTAGAGTTGAGAGAAAGCCGATAAACCTCTCCATTAATTGATAAGACCACCCCCCTGGTTCAGGGTTGCCTACACCTGGAAAACATGACGGATCAAGAACATCTAGATCTAAGCTAAGGTAGACTGGTCTGCCATCGACTCTCCTTGCCAATGTCTTCTCCTGACCAGGTCCAAAGCTGCTCATAACTCCGTGAGTCCTTATCCAGTGAAATTCTTCCCTAGTTCCAGATCTAATACCGAGTTGAATCAAATTTTGGGAACCGATTAATTCTACAACGCGTCTCATTACTGTTGCGTGGTTAATGGTCTGGCCTTCGTAAGAATCACGCAGGTCCGAATGAGCGTCAAGGTGCAACAGAACGAATTCGTTGTGACGTTTTTTTAATGCCTGGACTATTGGCAGGGTCACGGTATGTTCCCCCCCCAACACTAGGGGTGTTCCACCCTGATTCAGTATATTGAGTACGTTACTGTAAATTTCTGACAGTTTCGCATCGAGAGTTGCTCCATCGAGCTTAAGATCACCAAGATCAGAGAAGGGATAATCCGAAAGGTCCCTGTCGAGATTGGGACAGTACGTTTCAATCGACTCTGACGAGATCCGTATGGCTTGTGGCGCGGCGCCGGATCCACTTCTATAAGTGGATGTGACATCCAGAGGACAACCCAAGATCGCAGGCCTGGTTTGAATCACCTCTGCCGAAAGGCTACCTAGAAAAACCGACTGCGACATGATAAGAATTCCTGATCTTTCAGTATGCTATTAAACGACGCACAAAAGGTGGAAGGACAAAAGCCGCCTTGTGGATATCAGATCCATAGTATTGCAAACCTTCTCTCAAATCCTGGGAGAGATTCGAGGACGGCCTTGAGAAATCCTTCTTTTCAACTGCGCATGAAGTAAATGACCACATCGCCCCAGGGTAGCTAGGGATAACACATAGGTAAGGTTGCGCCATTTCATGGCCAAATACTAATCTCAAATTCCGGACTGTACTGGCAAACACGTCTGACATCATTATCGGGCTTTCGGTTTGAAAGGTCGCCGCCCCGCCTTTCTTAAGCGCTTTCTTGACAGACTCATAGAACTCTAGTTCGTATAAAGCTTTTCCTGGTCCTACCGGATCCGTCGAGTCAATAAGGATAACATCGAACTCGTTGGTGAATTGCTTTACATATGCGGCGCCATCCAAACAGACGACATTGACTCTAGGGTCAGAAAGCCCCATGGAAATCTCGGGAAAGAACTCCTTACAAGTCGTAACCACGGCGCCATCAATCTCACACAGTGTTATAGAATTGATGCCTGGGTATTTGACCAGTTCAGTGATTGTTCCACCATCCCCCCCTCCAATTACAA
>DYRE01000117.1 GCA_020718965.1 Desulfomonile tiedjei | reverse complement strand
GAATGGGCGGATAAAGTCATACCGTCTATGAAAGTCGCTGCCTTTTCCGCTGCTACCAGCGCAGCGGCGGCGTTAACAAGAACCAGATCTCTGTGCTCACCTGGATCTCCGTTCAGTATGGACCTTGTCAATTCCGCGTTTTCTTTCGCGTCGCCACCTGCAATCCCGAAGGAGGGCCTGGTTTTGACTCCAAAATCTGAAGGATCCATGTACGTGAAGGAAACCTCGCCATTGTGGGCCGTCCCCATGCGAGTTGGACCGCTTAGGCTTATTTCATCTAGTCCCCCGTGACCGTGAACGACAAAGGCCTTTTTGACCCCAAGCCGCGAAATCGCATGTGTAAGTGGTTCCACCATCTGATCATCATAGACCCCCATAACCTGAACTTGAGCCCCGGCAGGGTTGGTCAGAGGTCCCAGGAGATTAAAAATGGTACGCAAGCCAATCTCCCTACGAGGTCCTATCGCATGCTTCATAGCTTTGTGCATCACCGGGGCAAACAGGAAACCTATGCCAACTTCCTGGATACAGAGGGCGACCTGAACAGGCGTAAGGTCCAAAGGTAACCCCAGAGCCTCCATCAAATCTGCGCTTCCGCACTTGCTTGAAACCGACCTATTTCCATGCTTTGCTACCTTCACTCCAGCTCCAGCAGCTACAAATGCCGCTGTAGTGGATACGTTGAATGTGTTTGCACAGTCTCCTCCTGTTCCGCAGGTGTCTATAAGAAATTCACCATCCTGAAGCTCATAAGGAATCTGTGCGCTTTTGGACCGCATTACTCTGGCGGCCCCGGTTATCTCGTCCACAGTTTCGCCCTTCATCCGTAACGCTACCAGCAGGGCGCCAATCTGAGCTTGAGTCGCCTTACCTTCCATAATTTCTTCCATAGTCTCAATCATTTGGGCCTCTGGAAGATTTATTCCCGATACCGCCTTTTCAATAGATTCCTGAATCATTTTCTCCTCCATTTTTTGTTTCAAAAATAAAAAGGCCGTGAATCTTCTTGAATTTCGATTCACGGCCTTCTGTAGTCTTTTTATGCGAGTCTTTTAGTCAGACGTCTGGATGCCGCGAATCTCCTTTCAAGTCGCGCCACCAACCCCAGGAACCACTCTCGGAAAGTTTTGCGTCAATAGAAAATGTTTGGGCAACTTCACCTATCGAGTTTGAAAGTCCTGATCTATCGCTATTTGACACAAACTTGGAGAGTTCGCCAAAATTCCTCTGAAAAACTCTGAGAGTTTCGTCGGCAAACTCGTTTTCGATTGCAAGATCAGCATATAGCTCCGCCGGTTGTAGAGATTGATGCCGTAACATCTCAAGCAGTCGCCCAAACCATGGTCCCATGAAACCGGTATCTCGCTCAGGGTCGATCCCGATTTCGATCAGAGTTCTTCCAAGGGCGGTCAGCGTGAAATGTCTCAAGGTCTGAACACAAGCCATTAATCTATCGTGCTTTTCCGCGTCAATTTCCACCACATTGGCCCCTGTTTTCTCCAGAAAAATCATCAAGGGACTAATCCAAAGGCTTGTCCTCACGGGACACAAAAAAACGGTCTGTCCGGCGAAGGAAGTGGCCGAAGGACCGAATAGTGGATGCAGCCCTATCACTTCACTTTGTGAGTATTTGAGCATAAAACTCAATGGCATGATCTTAACGGATGATATGTCCATGACTAACGCGTCACGCCTTAAATATTGGCCAACTGACGCCATGACATCTCCTACCGCTCTGATTGGCACAGCCAGAAAAATGATGTCAAATGATCGAAGAACCTTTTCCGAGACAGGGAAATCTTCGAGATCCAAAACCACCGGCTTCATGCCCGCTTCACTGAAACGGGCCTCAAACCAGCGGCCCATGCGGCCTCTTCCTCCGATAACGCAGATACTGGATGTCTCGAAAAGTTTTAAGCTCATTATTCCGGACAAACGCCTTTCACTTGCATACTAGGAATCAGTTGATTCAAAATTGCCAGCGGGGTATGACCCAAGTATTTTCAGGAACTCCACATCCGATCTCAAACTTTCAATAGCTTCCCTTACGACGGAAGACTCCTGGTGACCTTCCACATCGAGAAAGAAAAAGTACTCCCAATTTCTATCTTTCCTCGGTCGAGATTCGATACGGGTCAGATTAACGGATCTCCTTGCAAAATGTTCAAGGGCCGAGTGCAAAGATCCCGGCTTGTGCGCCGCAGAAAAAAGTAGAGATGTTTTATCGGAAGCGGTCGGAGCGCTCTTGTTTTTTCCGAGAAGCAGGAACCTCGTGGTATTGCTAACGCTGTCCTGAATGTCATTCGCAAGGATCTTCAGGCCATTACGTGTCGCGGTAATTTCATTTCCGACAGAAGCCGCCCCGGGAATGGACAGCGCAATTCTTGCGGCCTCAGCCGTGCTGGATTCTGGAACCAGAGAAACTGATGGAAGATTGGTTCGCAACCAATGTCTGCACTGGTTAAGAGCCTGTGGATGAGAATATACAACAGACACAGTCTCCATCGATGGTTCCGTGGACATTAATACGTGGCGTATCCTGGAAAAGATCTCTCCGCATATGTTGATGTCTGAATCTACAAATCGGTCCATTGTAGCGGTAACAGAGCCTTCCGTAGAGTTTTCGACCGGGGCGATCCCGACATCGGCCGCGCCTTTTTCAATCTCACCAAATATGTCATCAATAGACATTTCAGGAATGTACGTAGCGGAATTACCGAATCTCCGCAGGGCCGCAAGATGACTGAATGTTCCTTCCGGGCCCAAGAAAGCGACCCTAAGAGGGCGCTTGGCGCTTCTGCAGGCTGATATTATTTCAGAGAATACATTTGCTACAGCCGACTTTGACAGAGGTCCAATATTTGATTCACATAACGCCTTTATAATAGTAAGTTCCCTGTCCGGTGAGAAATTCGTAACATTGGCTGAGTTCCTTAATTCAGCTATACTCAGAGCGTGAAACGCCCGTTCATTAATAAGCCGCAGCAATTCCCTGTCGATCTTGTCAATTTGCTCCCGTGTTACTTGAATCGAGGCGTCAGGTTTCAAATTTGAATCAGCATTAGCCTGATTATTTTTCTGGGTTCCCGGTAGCAGCATCAATTCCTCTCTCTGAATTCTCGATGGTGATTGGTCGCTTTATCACGACAGGAGGGTCATGGCTTTTCCCATGACTGCCAAGTCCCGCATGAGATGAGAAAAATCCTCGGGACGGAGAGATTGATCACCGTCACAAAGAGCCGTTTCAGGGGAGCAGTGCACCTCAACCATGACCCCGTCGGCTCCAACCGCAACAGCAGCACGCGCCAGAGGTTGGACGAAACGTCTCAAACCTACAGCATGACTGGGGTCCACGATCACAGGTAAATGAGTCCTCTCCTTTAGAACGCACACTGCGCTCAGATCCAGAGTGTTTCTCGTTGCGGTTTCGAAAGTTCTTATCCCTCTTTCGCAGAGAACCACGTCAGAGTTGCCGGCCGCCATAATGTATTCGGCGGAGGACAGAAATTCGTCAATTGTTGTCATAAGCCCCCTTTTGAGGATTATGGGTTTCTTACACTTCCCTACCTTCTTCAACAAAGAGAAGTTTTGCACATTTCTGGCTCCGACCTGAAGCATATCGGCATAATCTTCAACCAGTTCAACATCAGCAGTGTCCATGACTTCAGTCACTACTGGAAGACCGGTAATTTCTCTGGCAAGCGCCAGGAGTTTGAGCCCCTCCTCGCCTAAGCCCTGAAAACTGTAAGGACTCGTGCGAGGCTTAAAAGCGCCTCCTCGTAAAACTACTGCGCCGGATTCCTTGACTGCGAAGGCCGTATCAATAAGTTGCTGAAGTGTTTCAACCGAGCACGGCCCAGCTATAACAGCGAAAGTCCCTCCGCCGATTACAGCCTCTCCAACTCGGATGACTGTGTCTTCCGCCTTGAAATCCCGGCTTATGAAGCCGTTTCTCGTAGGCGGCCTCAAGCAGTCGACCTGTGCCGGAACCACTGGAACAGCCGCATTAATCATCGATACGCTAGTAGTTTGAATCATCTGAAACGCTCCTTTCACAAACGAAGAGGGCCCTGGGTTTTACGCCCAAGGCCCAAAAATAAAAAAGGCCATGGGCGGCTTCGCTGTCTACCCATGGCCTTGTTGCTTTCTATCTAAATTCTTTTACTCTTTATAGCCCTCCGGCAACGGGTAAACAGACGAATAATAATATCGCCAAAAATAAAAATACACGCCGTTATTAAATTCGACGTTGATCTTAGCGGTATTATTAATCTGAAAACCCATAAACCGTTCCTTACATGAAGTTAGAATAACTTTTACAGCAAGCTCTGAGTGTTGTCAAGTTTTTATTTGTTCATTTATTTGTTCATTTTTCAAGCTGTCTTGATACATCATTAAGTTCGATGATATTTGCCGAACCAAAGGACCGCCAGACAGTATGACCTCCACCCAAATCCCGCAATAAGCCCATCGCACACCCCTGAGAGAAGTGAATCTTTCCTGAACGATTCCCGTCCGTTGGGATTGGTTAGATGGACCTCCACGACAGGGACCCCACAACAAGAGACAGCATCCCTGATAGCGACACTCGTGTGCGTGTAAGCCGCTGCGTTTAAAACAATTCCATCGGATTTATCTCCCGCAGCCTGTAACAGAGAAACTATCTCACCTTCGAGATTGGACTGAAAACAGTTGATCTGAATTCCCAATTCCAATCCCATTCGAATGAGTTCACCTTCTATTTCCTCGAGCGTCTTTTTACCGTAGAGTTCAGGCTCTCTTTTTCCCAACCTGTTCAGGTTCGGTCCATTGATCACATGTATTTTCATGAACGTATTCCTTGAAAAGCCCTATTTGAGAGCCACGCGTCAGCAAGCGTGATCGCCGCCATGGATTCCGCCACAGGCGCAATCCTTGGGCATAGGCACGGATCATGCCGCCCCTTAACTGAAATTCTACAAATCTCTCCGGTGGTATCCAACGTCTGTTGTTCAATTCCGATGGATGCTGTAGGCTTAACAGCGAGCCTCATCACTATTCGTTGACCAGTAGATATCCCACCAAGTATTCCGCCGGCATGATTGCTCAAAAACCCTTCTGATCCCATTTGATCATTGTTTTCAGATCCACGCAATTGAGCCGCATGAAACCCTTCTCCAAACTCTATCCCTTTGACTCCGCCTATGGACAACATGGCCGCCCCGAGCATTGCGTCGAGTTTGTCAAAGACAGGATCTCCGAGACCTGGTGGGACCCCATCCACAGTGACCTCCACTATACCACCAATGGAGTCGCCATCCGACATGGCATTTGTGATCTCAGCCTTCATCTGTTCAGCTACATCCGGGTCAGCACAGCGCAGCGGATCCATCATGGCAAAACCAATTAGTACCTTTCCGGCCCAGACATTTCCTATTCTGACGGTGTACGCCGCCAGACTTACTCCAATCCTGGCAAGAATTACTTTTGCCAAAGCCCCCGCAGCAACCCTGGCAACGGTCTCCCTACCAGAGGAACGTCCGCCACCCGGCTGAGGCAAAACACCGTACTTTTTAAAATAGGTGTAATCAGCATGCCCTGGCCGAAACATCCCTGAAATGGATTCATAATCCTTGGACCTTGAATCAGTGTTCCTGACAATCATGCATATAGGCGACCCCAAAGTCTTCCCTGCGCTATCAACGCCAGAAAGAATCTCAACGGCGTCAGGCTCCCGTCGTTGTGAAACGAATTTACCTGTCCCAGGTTTACGTTTGTCCAATTCAGATTGAATGATCTGGTTATTTAACTCTAAACCGACTGGAACGCCGTCTACAATAACCCCCACCGCCGGACCATGAGACTCGCCAAAAGTCGCTACCTTGAAGCATTTACCGTAAACACTACTCATTGATCAAACCTCTCACTGTACTGATCGCCTGAGTGAGTTCGTCAGGTTGAACGTCCTCCACGAACACTGGAGAACCCAGCCGTTCAAGCAATACAAAACCTATTCTGCCGCAACGATTCTTCTTGTCGTTCATCATTATACGCCACGCATCATACGAGTTAGGCAGGTTGAATTTTCCACGGATAAATCTCTTTAGAGTTATTTGTATCCTTGAGGACATTTTATTGTCCAGAAATCCGCGGTTTTCAGAAAGCGAAACCGCGGCCATCATCCCAATGGCCACTGCCACTCCGTGGCTTATCTTGTAATCATTGAAGCTTTCGACAGCATGCCCGTAAGTATGACCAAAGTTGAGTATTCGCCGAAGGCCTTTTTCAGTGAAATCCTGGTTAACGATTTCCACTTTTGCGAAAGCGGATAATTTCACTACGCCGGCCAGTAGGAGCGCATCTCCCTGTATCAGATAGTCCAGATCCCTTTCAATAATCTCAGACAAACCCGGGTTGACTGTCAGTCCAGTTTTGTAAGCCTCTACCAGGCCCTCTGACCTACAGGATACAGACAGAGTGGACAATGATCGCAAGTCGAGCAGAACTGACGATGGTGTGCTGAAACATCCCACGGGGTTCTTGACATGGCTTAAGTCCACAGCGGCTTTTCCACCAATGGCGGCATCCACGCAACCTACCAGTGATGTTGAGACAAGAATAAATGGCAGCCCTCTTTTGTATGTTGACGCGACAAACGCACTGAGGTCAGTGACCACACCTCCCCCAACAGCTATTAGAATACCATCCCTGCCTATTTTTTGTTTGAGCATGGATTCATAAAGACGTTTAGCAGAATTGAGGCTCTTGCTACGTTCTCCTACAGGCAATGTGACAACTGTAGCTCCTCCTCCTATAAAAGGAACGTAACGGCTAAGGTGCAATTTTGCCACTTTGCGGTCAGTGACCACAAAAACTTTTCGTTCCCCTATAAGCTCCGGAAGCTCCTCTGGCGCTCTCCATGAAATACT
>DYRE01000116.1 GCA_020718965.1 Desulfomonile tiedjei | reverse complement strand
TCATGGCTAGTGTCTCCTTTATAGGATTAAACCAACGCATTGATAATCTTGTCATGTTTCCTCTTATTTATCAACCATACGTTCATTATAACTTAACACTCTATTATAAATGGATAAACTAGCTTTATGTAGATAATATTGTTTATATAATACTACTAACACTAGATTATAAATGGTATATTTTTAATGAACTGTCAAGGTTCTTTTTGGAGTTCATGAATTAAACACCCGCTCGAACGTTTCATCTACCCATCTTAATGAGTAGCCCAGATCAAACGCAGACTCGATTTCTTCTCGGGAAAGAATTTCCATTACCTCTGGATCGGCAAAAAGGGCTTCCTTGAAGTTCAGACCACTTTCCCAGGCTTTCATGGCGTTCCTTTGTGTGAGCAAGTATGATCGTTCTCGAGTAACGCCTTTGTCCACGAGCTTGATCAAAATGGATTCGGAGAAAATTAAGCCTTTACTCGACTCCAGGTTTTGCATCATTCGGTCTTCAAATATTCGCATATTTTTTATGACGGCCGTCATTCTGTCCAGCATGAAATCCACTAGAATTGTTGCGTCAGGCCCAATGATCCGCTCCACAGAGGAATGCGATATATCCCTCTCATGCCATAGGGGCATATTCTCCATCGCCGAAAAAGCATAACCCCTTACCACTCGGGCAAGCCCGCAGAGATTCTCGGTCAACACTGGATTTCTTTTGTGTGGCATGGCGGACGAACCTTTCTGACCGGGGTGAAAAAACTCTTCCACTTCGCTAACTTCGGACCTCTGGAGATGTCTGATTTCCATTGCGATTTTTTCAATACTAGTGGCAACAAGAGCCAGAACATTAAAATATTCGGCGTGGCGATCCCTCTGAATCACCTGATTTGATACTGGAGCTGGTTTCAGCCCTATCTTCTCCAGAATTTCCGATTCCATTTCAGGAGCTAAATGGGCGTAAGTGCCAACAGCGCCAGATATCTTGCCTACCGAAATGGTTTCCAAAGCGGCATCCCAACGTTTGAGATTGCGAGACATTTCGGAGTAAAATATTGCCAGTTTCAACCCGAACGTGGTTGGTTCCGCATGAATTCCATGGGATCTCCCTACCACTGGAACTTTTTTTGTTTCAAATGCACGGTTTTTTAAGGCAGTCATAAGTTCGGTAATGCCGTTTCTGATTAGAAGACCCGCCTCTTTCAACAGAAGCGAGAGAGCTGTATCAACTACATCATAAGAAGTCAGGCCTCTGTGAATAAACCTTGAATCTTCCCCCACAAACTCTGAAATTGACGTAGTAAAGGCTATGACATCGTGACGTGTAGTTTTTTCAATTTCATTTATGCGATCGACGTCGAAAGAAGCCTTTTCACGAATGCGGGCCATGCTATCCTCTGGAATCACTCCCCGCCTGGCCCATGCCTCGCAAACCGCCAACTCAATCTTAAGCCATGCGGCGAAACGGTTTTTGGGTTCCCAAATGGCTTGCATTTCCTTACGAGAGTATCGATTTATCAAAATATGTTTCCTTTCTAAGATGTAAGATCTCGAATCTTGTTGTCGTCAATTTTTACTCATTATATCATTGTGGTAAAATTACTTAAATATCAGTCGAAACCCCCTGGATTTCATAGAGTTTCGCCAATTTTATTTACTTATCCTTATCAGTCTTTTGCTTTCTCGTGTTGCTTTTAGGCATCTTAGTTATTATTTACTGAATATGAGTTTTTGTTTAGAGGAGACCATATCAATGGCATCATCGACTGGAAAAAGAGTTCAGAAAGCAAGTCAGGTAATTCGCGAACTCGAACGGGTGACCCCTTACATGGTCGAAGGACTTTATGGTAACTTTCTGAGGAGGTTCATGGACTGTGAAAGGTCTCGGTGGACCAAAGATCTCTCGATATACCTAGGGAATTTTGACACTGATTGTAAAGAGTTCGGCAATGAGGTAGCAGAGATACTATGGGAGCGTTTTGAAAAAAGAATTTCATGCTAGCCGCAGAAGTTTAATCCTGGTGTCATCTCTATCACTTCACCCCTGAGTAAAAAGTACACGAAAAGGGGCGAGAGGCTAAAGCCGCTTCGCCCCGTAAAAACAAGTAAAAAACTTTCTATTTGTCAGGATTGTGTTGCTTCCTTCGGCGGAGCGCTGACACATTTGCCTCTCGTCGGCAACATGATGTTTCTACCGGCGGACTTGGCCCATGCTATGGCAACGGTCCTATACCCCAAATGAGCAAATTTTGAAAACGGTATATAAAGAAGCAGGCACATTACAAATACAAGGTGAACTGCGTATAGCACGTAAGCCCCTCCAACCCAACCGGCCCATCTAGTTAGTTCAGTTAACAAACCAGTAACCCCGGCTGCGCAGATGACAAGGAGAAAGAACCAGTCAAAATAAGAACTTCCCCCCGCCTGGTCAGGTGTCTGTAGCCTTCGTAGGAGCATTATTCCCAAACCCACTACAAACGCAATGGCGCTAACATTTCCGAGGATCTTTATTGGAATCGTGCCCGGTCCGTTCTGCGACGGAGGAGCTAGTCCCAATATGTCAACATTGAAGGCCACTATCGCTGTAGTCACCAATAATCCGATCATTCCCCAGAATGTGAGCAAATGGGCAGAATAGCGGATATTGTTCGCCTCGCACTCTTTAAAGGTCGTGTGAGGAAGTATTTCAGACAGCGCTTCCAGGAGACCCGGCACAAAACCCTTTCTTGCCGTTCCCACCGGCACCGGGTTGTTGGTCTCGAGATTGTTCCAATAGGATTTAAGGCTCATAATCAATGAAACAATCGCAAAAACCAAAGCCGCTGTAAATGTGACTTGCAGTACCGGCAACCATATAAAGCCATCCTTCGGATTTAGGTGGTGAGCTGAGTACTTTACCGGCCCGGCTGGAACATCAAAACCGCTGATCAAGAGTATTAACGCTACCACGACAACGGGGATTCCCAAGGCCAGAACAAACATGGAGGACTCGCCAACAAGCTTTCCCAAAAAGGCGGGTTTAGAGTTGTTCTGAATGACCAGCTTCCTTGCCGCTTTGAGGACATCCCCAGGATTGGCTCCCCTCGGACACATCGTAGAGCAATCATTGCACTGGTGGCACAACCAAATGTCCGGGTCATTCAAAAGCTTGTCCTTCTGACCCCACTGAGCCCAGATCATTTCTTTCCTCGGAAAAGGATTGTTGTCTGGAGCAATTTTGCAGGCTACGGAGCAAGTTGCGCACTGATAGCACTTCTTAAGATCACCTCCGCCTGCGGCTATAAGATCCTTTGTAAACTGAAGATCAGGTTCAGTGACTATGTCTCTCGCCATGATGAACCTCCTTAAAAACCTTTGTATGGATTCGGGTCAAATTCAGAAAGTCTTTCCATAAAATCATCGACCAACTTTGGAATCGTAGCGTACTCATCGATGGCTAACTGGTGGACCCGGATGCGGTCTGACTCCAAGACCAGTCTCTGAAGTGTCTCACTTATTTTTTCCATACGATATTGAGCCAGTTCACTGCCTTTGACAAAGTGACACTGATAATCATCACCGTATTTACATCCAATAAGCAGTATCCCATCAATACCCTTGGAAAGAGCGTCCGCTATCCATACCATGTTTATATTGCCCAGGCACCGAAGGGGTATGAATCTAACGTAGGGGCTATAGGTTAGCCTGTTTATACCGGCCATATCGATTGCCGGCAGAGCGTCATTCTCGCAAATGAAGACCACAACTCTCGGCTTTTCGGCGTACTCGTCCGGGACCTCAATAGCCTTTACCATTGACCCAATCATGTCTACTGAATGATCCCGGAAGGATATGATTCTCTCAGGGCAAGATCCCATGCATATTGCGCATCGCCTGCAACGTGATGGATTTGGCAAAGGAGTGCCATCGGGCTTCTCGTCGTACGCGCCAAATGGGCATTCCTCTGTGCACCGCTTACACTGTGTGCACCTTTGAGTGAAAATGTGGGGAAATGATTCGTCCCCTGCTCTCGGGTGAACTGCCTTCCCCTGTGACACCAATTCCGCGCATTGAATGGCTTTCAGCGCCGCTCCCATGGCGTCGGTCTCACAACTCAGTATATCCATTGGGCCACGTACGCATCCAGCGGTGTAAATGCCTGTACGTTGTGTCTCGTAAGGGAAGCAGATGAAATGGGAATCATTGAACCCATAAGGATTTTCCGGCAGAAAAGGACCCTGGCGATATTTCAGATTCAATATGGAAGAATCTTTTGTAAGAGGAATCATGCCGGTAGATAGCACTACCAGGTCCGCCTTCACCTCAAGATCTTCACCAAGAAGCGTGTCCTTGAGTCTAACCGTAAGAGAAGATCCCCCGTTGGTAACCGCAACAGGAGTTCCCTTGGACATGAAAACTCCGGGATCATCCTGCATAGATCGGTAAAACTTCTCATACTGCCCAGGCGCTCTCATGTTTTCATAAAAGATATAGGCTTTTCCATTCGGGTTGGTATTCCTGAGGTAATGCGCCTGCTTGAGAGCTACAAGTGACCCCACAGCCGAGTTGTATAACCACGGATGGGCAATCTGTTCATCCACCACTTCAATAAATGCGACCGTATTAACTTCCCGTCCATCTGAAGGACGCGCCAGTTTCCCTTTGGACGCCAATTCTTCCATCTGAACGTTTGTTATGATATCGGGATGTGAACCGTATCCAAATTTCTCCAAACCAGGGGGATCTTCCGGTCGCCAGCCGGCCGCCAAAACAACAGCTCCCACAGAGACCTTTTCATGTTCAAAATCCAGGGTCTCAGGCATGGGTGGCAACTTGGCCGCTTCTTCCTGAGAAGCCTGAGCTGGTTCGGGTTCGTCTGAGCCTTTGTTTTCTTTAGCCTTTTTCTCTGCAAGCCACTGGTTTTGGATGGCGTCCAACTCATCGATCCATGATCCGTCTGGCCTTACAACTACATCAAACATCCCAGGAGCGCCAGATATGCTAAAAACTCTGGATCCAAGGAATACCTTGATTTTCTCATTTGAGCTTACCGCCTTGATCTTTTCCTCAACCGGCGGTTTAACCAACTCGTCGTATGGAAATCTTCCCGTGAAAACCTTTGGAAACTTGTTGAGCCAGCCGCCCAACTTCTGTTCCTTTTCGACAAGATATACTTGATAACCCGCTTCCGCTGCTCCTAGAGCGGCTGTCATGCCGGTAATTCCACCGCCAATGACAAGTATCCCTTTTTCGTTGGGATCGGTATAAGGTGGCCGCTCTTCGTACTTACCGGTTTTGGTAAGCCCTATTCTCATATAATCCTCGGCAAGCATCTGCGTGTCTTCGTCATTTGGCGGATGACACCATACAACATGCTCCCTGAGATTAATTCTTTCTGTGATGATATTCTCAAAAGTGAACTCGGTCTGGAAAACCCTGGATGACGCTCCCGCTATAACCACCGCTGTCAAGTTTTCCGAAGCGATATCGTTCCTTATTATGGCGAGTTTCTCGGGATCGCTCCAGTAAGGTTCGGTACGGCAAACCACAGCATTAAACTCTGAGGTGGCTACTGAGGAGAGTGCGTCTATGTCCAGGGCTTCGCCAATACCATAGCCTGTGTCAATATATACTCCGATTTTGTGATCCATCGACTTTACCTCCCCACCGTATCCTGAAGGGCTTTTAAAGCAGCTCCTGTCGAGTCTTGGAGACAGGTTCCCACGTCCATAGGGCGCTTGGTAACCCCTGCGGCGTGAATCCCCTTGTCCGAGATTACAAAGCCATAATCATCGTACTGAATTCCCTGCGCCGGCACTTTATCGAGACTAGTATTGGGCTGCATACCTGTAGCTAGAACGACCATGTCGAAAGTTGTTCTGATCCTGGAACCCGATAGAATGTCTTCTCCTTCGAGAATCACATCTCTAGTAACCGGATCTTCAAATATGTTGACGATTTTTCCCTTGGTGAGAAGAATCTTGTCGTCATTCCGAACTTTGTCGAAGAAATATTCAAAGCGTCCGTAAGCCCGGAGATCTATATAAAAAATATGCGCAACTGCGTCAGGATTGTAATCCCTGAGGTAAGTGGCCTGTTTCAGGGACGCCAGGCAACAAATTGACGAACAGTAGGGCAAATGATTTTCATCTCTGGACCCTGCGCACTGAACAAAGGCAAGGTTGTAGACCTTTTTCCCATCAGACGGCCGTACAATTTCCCCGCATGTCGGGCCGTTCGGCGAGGCGAGTCTTTCCATCATTACGTTGGTGATTACGTTGGGGTATTTACCAAATCCAAGCGTTTCAAGTTTCGTGGCGTCGTAAGGTACCCATCCGGTAGCCCATACGATTGAAGAAACCTGCACCGTCAGGGATTCGGGTTTAGCATCGAGATCCAGTCTGATGCCCTTTGCCTGAAGCGATTCAACGAAGTTCACAAAATCCTGGGACACATTGGCCTTCCGCAACGCCTCAGCGTCAGCCACAAGGTTCATCGGATAAGCCATCTCGTAAGGCAGATAAATTGCCGTGGTTGTATCCATTCCGTAATTGAACTCATTCGGAATCGACGCAGGACAATCCTCGACGCACTTGGATGTCCCCGAATGATCCTCGACATACCGAGGCATGATTTTTATGGTAGCGGTGTATGCGCCAGGCGAGCCTGAAATGTTTTCAACAGTGGCTAACGTGTACACAGTAATGTCAGTGTTTTTTCGGATCCGCTTGAAATTGATTTCAAGACCGCAGGTTGGAGGGCAAAGCTTCGGGAAATACTTGTTCATCCGGGCTACTCGACCCCCAAGATAAGGCAGCTTTTCAACGAGAATTACCTTACATCCTGCTTCCGCAGCTTCCACCGCAGCCGTGATTCCACTTATACCTCCCCCTACGACCAATATGGTCTTTTCTCCAGCCTTGCTTCCTCCCAAAAAAGATTCTG
>DYRE01000516.1 GCA_020718965.1 Desulfomonile tiedjei | reverse complement strand
CTGGCCTTTGCCGCCTTCGAGGTAGTCGTCGCCGCCGTTGCCGATGAGGGTGTCGTCACCGTCCATGCCGTAGAGGTGGTCTTCTTTCTCCCCGCCTGCAAGCAGTTCGCCTTCCAGGTTGCCGAAGAGATATTGCCGTTCGCTGATATCCGGCGATCCATTTCCTGCATAGGCTTCCAGCCCAAGTCGGTTATCCCGAAACTGCGTGTCATCACCGGTTGTCGATGGCGTGGCAGGGTAGGTGAGTTGGAACAAAAAGGCCTGCCGATCTACCAGAAATTTATCGGAATATTTGCTGCTATCTAAAAAGCCGTCCTGATTGACATTCTCGTAATTCACCCCGGTTATAGTGTAAGGGTTTAAATTCAACAGCGCATAGAGATAGGCTTGATTCGATTTGGCAAGCTCCGATAGATTGACAGGGAAAGGGTCAGCCAAGCCTTCTAACACCAAATTTTGGTAACCGGCATTCATGATGTTTGTAACAAACGTTTTTAGATCACCTGTTTTTGTCGCTCCAACAATTTCTCCAAGTGAGTCCAAAAAACGGGGTATCTGTTTGTCTATTGGAAAAATTGGATCTAAAATCTCAGTTAATGAGTTGTAGTCCTGGGCCGGAAAGATTTCCAGAAGGGTATTATAAACGTCGATACTTTCATTGAGATCACTCATCGAATGAGGCGCCAGCCCCAACGTGTTCCCACCATCCCTGTCCTTCACATAATTGATCTCTCCGACATAGCTATTAAGAAGATACGAACCGACTCCGGTTATGGGATCGGAAAAATTCCCTCCAACATTGACAATATTGGTAATGTTGTCCGTAGTCCGGTCAGAGGTGATCCCTAAAATCGCCAAGGTTCCATTATAGATAATTGGAGAAGTGACCAGAGATGTTTTGACGCCAAAGGGATTATACGCGTAGGTATCGGAACCAAAGGTGTACCCTGCGACTTCGGCCAAACTTCCACCCAGAGAGTGTCCGGTAAATGTCAGGTTATTGGTCGATAGTCCGTCAGAGCCGTATGTTTCCAGAGCCTTTTTCACGAAAGCAAGAGCCATCTGCATCTGTTCGGTGAAATTGCCGACAGCCATACTGGCATCGGTAGCGAGATCAGAGATAGCATTCCATATTGGTCCATCGATTTCAGTCCCCCGAAAACCAATAACATAGTTGTTGCTTGAGTCCTTAAGCAACATGGCTTGAAAACCGAAGAAATTAGGGAATAAATCGCCTATAAGGGTGTCCTGGGTGGCGATTACTGTGTAGGAAGAGCTAAGACCATCCCCCTTAAGGTTATTGCCAATCGAATAACTGCTATATGCTTTTTGTGCTAATATGCCCATCTCTCTGATAACATTAGATTCTTGTTCCATGTCTTCCTCTTGTTTTTTTACTGCCTTTTATGGTTGGTTAAATCGCTTCTGTCAAAATCATAACATGATTTTAAA
>DYRE01000115.1 GCA_020718965.1 Desulfomonile tiedjei | reverse complement strand
GAATTGAGACACCCGAAAAACACCTGACATTTCGCCCTATCCAGACATCATTTCCCACATACACATCTCTGGACAAATTGCTTATAATTGAATTTTCGATGGACTTTTCCCATTTAAAAAGGCGAAAGTCAGCACAATTAAGGGCATAATTCTGAGACAACATTTGGTATGGATGATCATCTGGTGAAGTTGATGTGTAAAATCCATCTCCTATCGAAGAATAGCTGCCGATTCTCATGCAGTTAAATGCACGAATCGTGGAGCACCCAGAAAGATAACTGTTTTTTCCAACTATAACATTAGCATCATCGGGAATGCAAATTTTTCCAAGAAACGCTTTTTCTTTTTTGTTAGATATCGTCCATCCGTATTTGATATGATACTCAACTTCAACGATATTTTCTTTTCTACCGACAGCTAATCTGACGGATTTTTTAATCCGATCTTTGATTTCTTGATAAGAAAATGCATAGAAGTCCTGCAACGACAGTTTTCCATCAACCAACTTTTCGACCAGTTCTAATAAATTAGGACTCGAATAGATCCAGTCCTTAATCGCCATAGATCTCACTACTTGATCGATCTCAAAAATTTTTTTGCTTTTCATAGATTCAAATCGCGAGCCACTAAAAAATTCAAATAAGCTGCTGCCAGCTCACAGTCACTCATCAGCCCCTTGCCAGAAAGCCAACCGCCGTCAATCTGGCTTCAATCGTTGCAACTGTCTTTTTCATCTTTCGATCCTCTAGAGAGAAGCGGATTTAGCGAACCCAATTCAATCGCATCTACACGATTTCCATTGAAAAAAAAGTGTTGGGGTCTCACCGCTTCTTGCGAAAAACCCACTTTTAGAAAGGCGCGGGCGGAACCCAGATTGCAGGCGTAGCATCCTGCAGTGATTTTTGCCAACTGCAACTCACTAAAAGCATAGTCTCTAACTAATGATATTGCGTTACTTCCAACACTCTGCCCCCAAAAGGATTTTCTTCCAACAATCAGTCCTATATCAGCCGTCAAATGATGAGGATTGATCGGGCCGATCTTGATATTTCCGATATGAGATTCATCTTTTTTAGAAAAAATGCCGAATAAAATAGTGTCTAAGCTTTCTGACATGCGTTTCACAAAAGCACGCGTGCTATCCATCGTATGGGAACCAAAACGACTCTCCGTATATTGAACCACTTCAGGATCGTTCATCCAATCCACATAATCTTGGGTGACATCTACCTCCTTCAAGTCCTTCAGAAAGATATTCTTCCCTACCAAAACGATCGGCCTCTTTATTTTAGGGATTTCATTCATATATGCATCCGGATCGGGAAACCCGCATTCTTAATGTGGGCACGGCATTGCATCGGGCTTTGGTCTTGATGGCAAAAAAATGTTCCAGCAGTGACCGCATCTGCACCTGCTTGAAACCCCTCTACAAAGTGCTTGGCCACACCACAACCCCCACCAGCAATAACTGGTATCCCAACGGACTCAGAAACCTCAGTTATCGCCTCAATATCAAGCCCTGATTTGCTCCCGTCCCGGTCTATGCTCGTAATCAACAACTCTCCAGCACCTAACTGCTCAACTTCTCTGGCATAGTCTTTTAAAAATCTTCCAGTAGAAGTCCTCCCCCCCTCGACCCAAACTTCACATTTCCCAGAAGAAGATCTTTTAAAATCTATAGCAACAACAACACACTGAACACCAAACACGCGAGATGCCTCGGTCACAAGAGACGGTGTTCGGTAAACTGCCGTATTGACAGCAACCTTGTCAGCACCGTTGGATAGCAGATTCTGAAAGTCGTTCACAGATCGCACCCCACCACCAACGGTAATTGGCATAAAAATATTTTCTGTTGTTTTTTTCAGAAGCTCCACCATTGCCTCATTCACTCCCTGTGAATCTATATCTAAAAAAATTAGCTCATCTGCGTTTTGGGCCTGATAAATTTTGGCCTGAGAAACAGGATCTCCTATCTTGATTCTGAGCCCAAAATCTATGGTCGTAACCAGTTGATAAACATCACCACCCGCCGCGCGGGTCAATTGTAACTTGGGAATCAGGCGGCGTTTGAGCATGACGATTACACTTTCCAGTCTAAAAAATTCTCCAAAATCTTCAATCCGTGATCTTGGCTCTTTTCTGGATGAAATTGCGTTGCAAAAATATTATCCTTTGCCGCCACGGCCGTGACACCGTCACAATAATCACAGGTCGCAACAACAACGGCAGAGTCTTTCGCCTTGAGCGTGTAGCTATGGACAAAATAAAAATCGGCCTCCTTGGGAATGCCGTCCAACAAAGGATGCGAAAGAAGTATTCTGATCTGATTCCATCCGACGTGAGGAACCCGCTCTCCGTGATCGGAGGGGATGAGCCTTTTGACTGCCCCTGGGAACCAACCCAACCCAAGTGTCTCCCCCCCCTCCTTTCCTTCGCTCGCCATCAACTGCATCCCCAGACAAATGCCCAATATGGGAACTCGATCGCTCACAACGGCCTTTTGGAGAGCTAAAGAAAACCCCGTTTCTTCGAGTTTTTTCATCGCATCAGCAAAAGATCCCACCCCAGGAAGAACCAGTTTTTTACAGGCAAAAACTTCATCCGGATGCACTACTCGATTTACATCGCCACCCAAATGCTCAATAGCATTGAGAACAGAACCGATATTACTAATGCCGCAATCAATCACTCCAATCACAAAAACACCTCAAGCTTGCCCCCCACTTCTCTGCGCCATTTGTTTCAACGCTTCCTCCCTTGGCATAGGTCCCTCCTGACTCCAAGCATCATAATCGTGAGTCTTCTTTCCCGAAACAACAGCAGAAGGATCGTGCTGATAGGGAGACACCATATGAGACATCGCGATCTTGTAAAACTCATCCTCTGTGAGCCCGACAAACTTTAAAAAGACCTCCAAACTTGCAGGTTTTTTTCCCTCGTAATCCCTGACCAACCGCATCCCTTCCTCTCGGGTAATTCTCCCATTGCGTATATCAATAGAGGCCAAGTGCGCGGGGCGAGTATAACCACGCTTGATGTATTTGATATAATCGCGCACCCCCTGCAGGTAACACTCAATTTTTTCATAAGTGTAGCCTGGCGGGACATTTTCAACCTCATCTCCCTTCCACCCCAACTCATCCATAATCACTTGCGACTGCATCTTTACATCCCAAGGAATATAGGATCCGAGACAGACCGAGCGATAGCCGATTTTTCTGAGTTCCTTGAGCGGAGGATAGCTAAAGGGTTTGAGTTCCCGCTTTTCCACCAATCCCCCCAGACGCACAAACATATCTTCCGCATTGATTCCTAAATTAACATACCGATTAAAGCGCTTCTCATCCACCTCCTCAGGCGTATCATAGCTGTAGTAGGATGTGTATTCAGCGGAAGGCTCGCCCCAAAATATCAATGGAATATTATAGCGAATGGCAACCCACATCGGATAAGAAAATATGCCTGTATGACAATGCCAACAAAAATCTCCTTTTTCGAGGAAAGACTGCAACATAAGTCTCTGAACCACTTTCCAATTAGGCGTGAAAGTGTGAAAATCGGCACCCAACCTTCTTAAAACTTTGTTTGTGTTTTCGTGTAAATTAAGTCTCAAAAATCCGTGATCAAAACGCACGACCAACGGCTTCAATCCATACTCCTTCATGAGGTAATAAAGGGTCCAAGTGCTATCCTTTCCGCCGCTGAAAGGAATCAAGCAATCATAGTCGTTTTTGCCTTTATATTCGGCAATCAATGCCCCCAATTCCTCCTTTTTTTTACTCCAGTCAACCTGCACCTGTTTGACCTCTTGCTGACGACAAACACCACAAACACCATCCCCATCAAAATGGATCGTCTCGTGCGTTTCAGGCAGGACACATTTTGTGCAACGAATTAATTCTGACATATTTTACCTCACCTTAAATACTGGCTCTATCTTTTTACCCTGCAAAAATTTTTCAGGGCGTGGGTCAGCAAGCCATTGGCCCAACAGTTTCAGCACCTCAGCATACGACTCCAGCGTTTTTTCCACATCGGAATCTCGATGTGCGGCAGTCATGTTGTGCGTCACTAGCATCAAAATTCCACGCTTGACCATTTCCTGCTGGAGAAGACTGCGCTCTAGGAGACCATCACCACCAAAACGGGACTTGAACTTTATGAGTGACCAAGTGTCATCGCCAACCAACTCCAAGCAATCGTCAACTCCAGATAAGCGACTTAACACACTGAATCCGTCCTTGATCTTTCTTCCCATGGCCCGCATCCGCAAAAGCGCATCGGTTTCTTTAAGAATTTGGATCACCTTCAGTGCCGCCGCCATAGAAGCCACCTCGCCCCCAAAAGTGAAACTGAAGAAAACTTCCTCGCAGATTTTCATAATCTCAGCCTTTCCGCAGACGCAGGATATCGGATATCCGTTACCCATTGCCTTCCCAAAACAGGCCAAATCCGGTGTCACACCATACTGTCGTTGAGCCCCTCCCAACCCACGATGAAAACCCGTGCAGATTTCATCAAAAATCAACACTGCCCCGTATTTATGAGCGAGTTGCTTGACCCCCTCAAGATATCCGGGAAGTGGCTCCACAAAATTGGCAGGTTCCATGATGACCCCAGCAAACTCTCCGGCGTGTTCTTCCAGAATTTTTTCGAGCCCAGCAAGATCATTGTAAGGAAACGGGTGCGTCAGACTTCGCACGCCCTGCGGCACTCCAGCGTGGCGTGCTGTGCTACCAATATACCAGTCCTGCCAACCATGATAACCGCAACAGGCAACCCTCTCCCTCCCTGTGTAGGCTCTGGCAATTCTAACAGCGCCCGCAGTAGCATCTGACCCATTTTTTCCAAATCTCACCATTTCAGCGCACGGAATGATCTCACAAAGTCTCTCTGCCAACTGACACTCGACAGGATGCGCTAAAGAGAAACTATGCCCCTGCCGAGCTTGATTGTAAAAAGCCTCATCCACCTCGGGATGAGCATATCCGAGAATATTGGGCAACAACCCCTGAATGTAATCTATGTATTCATTGCCATCCACATCCCACACATGAGACCCAGCACCCTTTTCCAAAAAGAGTGGAGACACACCCACTACATGTTGGGTATAGCCTTTGCTAAAAGTTTGTGCCCCGCCAGGAATCACCTTTTTGACCCGTTCAAAAAACTCTTGCGATTTTTTAATCTTCAATGGAGTGCGGGGTTCTGCTATCGCCTGTTCATAAAGGCTTTTGTAGTATCCCTCGTTGCTCACGGAAACAGACTGTGCGACCAACACCTTTCCGGCATCTATCGCTGAGAGAATATCATTCAAACGAAAATCGTCTCTCCCAGAAAAACAGGCCACAATCGCTCTCACATACTCTAAGTCGCACTCCTCATCAACAGTCCAGCGCATCTGCCGCGGACCAAGATCTACATCATTCTCAAAACTCATCACTTTGAATTTTCCAGAGTTCCTCATGTAAGGGGTAACATGCTCTCTCTCGGATGGCTTTTGCGCCTCTTCCCAAGCACAACTGAGTGCCTCAAATGAAAATATTTCAACATCCAACCCATCGGGATATGTATAACGCAGGGTGTTTGAAACATAATCTGCGCCCCCAGCGTGAAATTGTTGCAAACCTCGCTCGATCACTAGCGGGTCAATGAGAGGGCAATCCGCAGTAATCCTCAGAACAATATCTGCATGGAATGCTTTTGCCGCCTGATAATAACGATCCAACACATCGTGCTCTGAACCGCGAAAACAGTTGATCCCTTTTTCTGAACACCATTGAGCGACTGGGTCATCTGCGACACTCTCCGTCGTAGCAACAACCACTTCATCTATTCCAATGGTGCGCTTGGCCCGATCCACGACCCACTGCAACATGGGACGATCTCCAATGATTTTCAGCACTTTACCCAGCAAACGAGTTGAACCCAATCTCGCCTGTATGATCGCAACTGTTTTTTTCATTATTTATTCCACTGCGAGGGGTTAATTAACCTTTCGTCTTCCACACTGAATCTATCGAGTGAGCGATTATCTAAAGACAATGGAATGATGTCGAGAATTTCTTTCAACTGAACTTCTGCATCTACTCCGACAACGAGTCTCCCCACCTCGCTAATAGCTGTGACAAAGGAGAGACAGGCCGTAAGTCGAGAAATGCCATTATCTTGAACCCATCTATCCCAATCATTCCAAAGCTCGTTCCAACCATGGAAATAATGCCCCATCCTTTCTCGTTCCATCAACAACAATCCTTGGAGGAAAACGGAACGCGCATGAAACTCCACCCCTTCAGAAGCCATCTTACTCAACCATCCCGAAGATATCATGCGTTGATCAAAAATATTGAGAGGAGCCTGAATCAGATCAGGTTTAAATCGAGCATACAAATCGGTCAATTCAGTGGGAGAATAAATGGAATACCCGATTTTTTCTACCACACCTTGCTTTTTCAAATCCTGAAGTCCACGATAAATATCACGACCCTTCGACTGTAAAAGTTGGGAAGGTGCATGAAGTAAAAGCCCATACAACCCGCCAATCCCCATCCTTTGCAAAGAACCCTCCGCTTGAGCAGAAATCCATCCTTGAATATCACTGACCGATTCTGGAACTTGGGGCAATTTTGTGACTACTTTGAAACCACTCACGCCCGCATGACCGAGCGCACTCTCGCTCTGTCCGTATGCCACGGCCGTATCTAAAGTATCAACACCCCTTGATCTAGCTAAAATTAAGATTCTCTCAACTTCAGAATCTGAAATCTGACCCCGGGTGTTTGCCACCCCATAATTCAAGCCAATCTGAACCGTGCCAAGGGCGATCTTTGAGGTGATCTCTTCTGAAATCATGACAGGAAGGATTTATGAACTATCTTTCACGCCACGAAGCAACTGGCGGGTATGATGCAGATTTTTTTCATGTTTTAACCAGGGAAGGGGATTTTT
>DYRE01000515.1 GCA_020718965.1 Desulfomonile tiedjei | reverse complement strand
AAATGTCCAAAAAAAATGACTATTTTAGTTTGTTGTTGCCGAGGTCTGGATTTGTTCAAATCTCGCATGAGACTGGAACCATTGAGATTCTTGCAAGTATTATACAAGGCATACATAATACCTGTGCATGAAAGTTTCCCGACGGAATTGAGGTTTCCGTAAAACTTTTCGTCAGTTTCATGTCCATTGGATTGAGATTGTTTGCAGGTTCTCCCAAAGCAGCTTTTATTGTGAATCACGCTCTTGCCCCTCCTCACTATAAAAAAACGATCCAGAATTATTTGTAAATTTCCAGCATGTTTTTCACCAAGAAACAACATGTAACATTATGATTCTGTGGTACTTATAATATGATCAAAACAGAACTTGTCAAATCGGTTATCATCTTTTCAACGTTCAGGTCTGGTTGTATTGATTTGGTGACGCTCCAGCGGCTTACACTCTCAAGACTCTACTGGTCCAAGACAAGCCGCAAGCCAAGGTATTCAAATGAATACGCCGAACAGACCGCATGGCGGCACATTGTTTGAGCAAAGCACGATACATGGTACCAACTGCCGCCTCGAATCATTCGATCCAGCATCAAATCTTCCTGACTAAACTCCGGCAGGGAGGCGACATGTGAATGGCGATCGTAGTCGTCTAAATCACGGCACCATTCCCAGACATTGCCCGACATATCATAGATTCCCAAGCCATTAGGTTCTTTTTGACCGACTGCATGGGTGAGAGCTTTTGAATTCTCCAGGAACCAGCCAAAGTTCTCAATTTGCCTTGTATCGCTGGTTCCGGCCCATTCCTCTTTTTTTCCACCGCTTCTGGCCGCATACTCCCATTCCGCCTCAGTGGGGAGACGGTAGCGCTTCCCTGTGAGTTGATTCAATCGGTCAATAAATCTCTGCGCCTCAACCCAACTTACCGATTCTACCGGATGATTCTTTCCGAGTTGAAAATGCGAAGGATTCTCACCCATTACTGACTCCCATTGTCCATGGGTAACAAGGTATTTCCCGATGCTAAAATCCTCTACCCGAACTGTTTGCACAGGTTGCACACTCTTACCGCCATCTCCGGTAAAATCCCCCATCTCAAAACAGCCTCCCGGCACATAAACCAGTTCAATCATCTCTGCCAGGTTTTGACCGGAGGTTGTGTTTTTTCTTATCGTTCTTTTTGTATCAGCCATGATTTCTTCTTCCTGTTTCAGCAATCATTCCCGGCACTCTGAATGAACCAGAATGAACCACGCCGACTTCAACCTGCTAGTGAGCGAACTGAGCGGGGGATTCGATTCGGTTCCTGCTCGGATTCGCAAGGACAAAGGTGCGCTTCGCTGCTTGGTCTGTGTAGATGGGGGCATCAATCCATGGTAGTTCGCCTTGCTTTGTTCAGGTAAACAAAATACGCAGAAATAGATAGAATAACAAATAGACAAATTGCACTAATAGTTGACA
>DYRE01000114.1 GCA_020718965.1 Desulfomonile tiedjei | reverse complement strand
TCCTGTCCTTCTGGAGCGAACGCGTCAGGAGGAGCCCCCACTCGAAAACCCTTGATAAAAAGTTCTGGTCTTGACCACCCGTCCGCTCCATTCGGATCAACAGCAAGGGCGACATCATGATATAGACCAATCAACATCCCCTTTTCTAAAGAGTATGCATGTGAGGCTGCCAATTGAGTTTCAGCCATCCACTGGAGAAATTGCTGGAACTGGATTTCTTCGCGGTGGGCAACCTTGAACCTCGTCACCGTTTCAGATTCAGGGCGCCTGAAGGCTTCAGGCCATTGAGTCCAGCTATGGATTCCCCTTGATTCGTCAAGAAAATGATCTCGAAGTACGCAAAATGTAGCGAATCTGTCTAAATCTTCGCCTTTGAGTAGCGCGTAATCTTGGAATTCCCTCCACTTCAAAGAATAACCGTTCAACTCTCTATTCACCAACAGATGTTCAAAAATTTGCCGAAGAACCTCAATCTTTAGTGCGGAGACTCTCTCATAATCAACACGTTGAACCTCCCTCAATTTACGCGCGCGTTCCATAAATTCACTACTTGACGATATCTGATCCGACAGAATGGGGGAAATTGATGATGCGGCCTCCATAACATCGATGTAGATGTAGTTGTAAAAAATCCGGCTTGAAGGCATGTAAGGGCTGCTATTAAAAGGAGTTGTGTTGAAAAGAGAGTGAAGAGGATTCAATCCTACGAAGTGAACTCCGAGATCTTGTGTTGCCCAGTCTACAATTTTTCTCAGATCCGTGAAGTCTCCAACACCCCAATTAGATTCCGATCTTACGCCATATAATGACACTGCTACTCCCGCTAGTCGCTGTCCATTGACAAGGGGCGCAGGCATGTAAGCCTCTTTTGGGCTCAGTATCAGTCTGAAGTCTTGAGAGAAGGAAGAAGATTCCATTTCTACGGAAACTCTAACAAGGTAGTCCCCGGGCGCCAGTGCGGGAGGAACAGGTATGGTAACGCGAGTTAATCCGGTTTCGTCATTGAACTCTAGGGAAACCCTCTCATCTTCTCCGCGCAAAAAGAAATTCTCAAATTTGCCATTACTTTCGGTTACCATCACCGAACCCTCTTGTTTGAATTTTGGAATGAGGTCAGACGTGAATTCCATGAAACAAGAAATTCCGCTAAGATGGCCTCCGCATTGAGATGTGATGGTCTTGGAGCTCGATTCCAAAAAATGTGGGGCCAGCGTGACCCCCTTGGCCTCAAGGATGTCCTTGATCACAGAAACCTGGGTTGCAAAAGTCTTTCCCCAGTTGTCACTATATTCAAGTTCCACCCCAAGGTTCTGAGCCAGAGACCTGAGCGATTGATATGGAGTTTTCATAGAAATTCCTCGAAATCATTCAGCGATGTATGGTTTGTTGAACAAAAACATGTAAAGCCTGACGAAAATCTTGAATTGTTTATAACAAAGTTTTAGGTGTAAATTCTAAGATAAGGCCAAGCCTTTAATTTTCATTGACTCACAGGTCACAGAATAGCTAATAATTGATTGAAAACCATAGTGTCTTCGAAATAGCGCCCAATCATATTACGTTAGCATAAACTTTACCTATGGTTCAAACTCGTTTTCATCCCGTTGCTCCGCCCCCAAATCACCGGTGGCCAGCACGGATATTCAGGCCGTAACTGAAAGTAATGTCACTTAAAATAAGCAGTTATAATCCACAACGTTTCCTGGGAGATTATTCATGGATTTTAAGCTTAACGATGAACAGAGGCTGATACGCAAAGCCGCAAGGGATTTTTCCACAAAAGAGCTTGCGCCAAACGCAAGAGACTGGGAAGAGTCACACACCTTTTCCAGAGCTGTTTTTGATAAAATGGGACGGCTTGATTTCGCTGGTCTGTATGTTCCCGAACAATATGGCGGTACAGGAGTAGGGAGATTGACTGCGGCGCTCATATTTGAAGAGCTTGCGAAAGGCTGTTTTGCGACCGCAGTTTACATGAGTGTTCACAACATGGTGGTAAATCTGGTTTATCAGTATGGCAACGAGGAACAACGTGAACTCTATGTGAAGCCCCTGGCCATGGGCGAAAAATTGGGGGCCTATTCCCTTACCGAGGCTGAAGCTGGCTCTGACGCCGCAAATGTGAGCTGTAAGGCGGTGAAGGTCGATGGTGGTTATATAGTTAACGGCACAAAACTTTATGTAACCAGTGGCGGGGTTGCGGACTTATACGTGGTAATGGTACGGACTGACGAAAGCCAAAAACAGAAGGGAATAAGCGCCATCCTTGTAGAAAGGGAAACCCCAGGTTTCTCATTCGGGCCGCACGAAGCCAAGATGGGACTGAACGCTTCACCCACTACTGAACTTAATTTTCAGGACTGTTTTATTCCCGAGAGCAATCGCATAGGTGAAGAGGGCAAGGGAATCAACATGGCTCTTGGAGCCCTCAATGGAGGTCGGGTAGGAATAGGAGCCTGCGCTGTGGGGTTGGCCCAACAGGCGTTCGACTACTCATTGAACTACGCTCAAAAAAGAGTTCAGTTTGGTCGGCCAATCGTATCCTTTCAAGGCATGCAATTCCTTATAGCGGATCTGGCCGCTGAAATCGAAGCCGCCAGACTTATGATTTACAGGGCCGCCTCTTTGATGGATGAAGGGGAACAATGCGCTTTGGAAGCGGCCATGGGAAAAAGGTTCGCAACTGATATGGCCATGCGCGTAACCACAGAAGCTGTTCAGATTCTGGGAGGCTACGGATATATGAAATCATATCCTGTAGAAATGTATATGAGATTTGCCAAGATATCTCAAATATTTGAAGGAACAAATCAGGTTCAACGAATTGTAATAGCCAGAGAGCTAACCAAGACGAAGGGCGCAAAGAGACCAGATCTTTATTGATCTTGATTCAATTGCTTTAACCGGGTTCGGAATATTAAATTTGAGGGGAGACCGTTCATGGCAAAAAAGCCTAAAACCCTTAGCGTTGGCGATAAGATCCGGCAGATGAGGGAAAATCTCAAAATGCCTCAGGAGCAATTAGCCGAAAAGACTGGATATCAAGTAGATTATCTGAAGGCGCTTGAAGAGGGATCCGTTTCGCCGGCGGTAGGAAATTTGATCCAGATTTCCAGGGCGCTTGCTTTGGATTCTGCTTCACTGCTTTCTGAAGACAGGAAAGTAGAGAGGCGTAAGAGTCATCTGAAGAGAACCAAGGCTTATTCATACAAGAGTCTTACGCCAGACAATGAGGACAAGCATCTTTGGGCCTATCTCGTCACTCTGGACCCGAAAAAAGAGCACGAGATGGTTGCCTACAAACATGAAGGCGAGGAATTCATGTTTGTATTAGAAGGACGTGTAGAAGTAAAAGTAGGAGAAACAGTTCATGAACTGAAAAAAGGGACGAATCTCCACTTTGATTCTGGTGTGGCTCATCATTTAAGAAATTTGAGTTCGAAGACGTCAAAGCTTCTTGTAGTAGTGTTTACCCCATGAATTTCATTCCACACAAGAAATTTTTTAAATATCTTATTTGTCAAAGATAAAACTTTGGAACCTTTTGTGCATGGTCTTGTCATCATCAATAAGGGTTAAGTGGAAAGCGAATCCAGAAAGATTAAAGATAAACCCGTAGACTCAATCAAATGCGGGAGAGCTAGGGACGAGCGACAACACGAAAACCCATATCCATACCTCCTTTAACGCCCTGAGAAGATCTCAGGGCTTTTTTTTTGAACTTATCTCTGTTAATTTTGACATTATCCAGTAACAAGTAGATCACAAGGTAGATTTTTTTGAGGAGGCGCTATGAGACTTGTGGGCAGGGCGGCGGTAGTGACGGGTAGCAGCAGGGGAGTGGGCCGGGGTATCGCTTTGGCTTTCGCAAAAGAGGGAGCGGATGTTTTGGTGAATTACACATCGAGTGAAGGGCCGGCGCTGGATGTTGTCAACGAGATAAGGGCCATGGGAAGAAAATCCATAGCCGTTAAGGCCGACGTGGCCGCCAAGGCGGAAGTTGAAAACATGATGAATGCCGCTAAACTAGAGTTTGGGCGTCTGGACATTGTTGTGAACAACGCTGGTTTTACTAGGCCGGCCATGTTGACAAAGATGTCTGAGGATCAGTGGGACGCTGTGGTAGACGCGCATTTGAAAGGCCCTTTTCTTTGTATTCAGGCGGCTTCAAGGTATTTTCAGGAACAACAATATGGCAAGATAATAAACGTCAGTTCAGTCGCCGGCCTGGTGGGGACAGTGGGACAGGTAAACTATGCGGCCGCAAAAGGCGGGATACTAAGCCTAACCAAGAGCGTCGCTCGGGAAATGGCGCGTTTCAACGTGTGCGCAAATGTAATATCTCTAGGAATAGTTGAGACGGATATGACCGAGAAGATCAGGAACGATGAAAAATTAAAAGAGATCTATATGAATCGAATTTTGATGAAGCGTTTTGCCACGGCTGCAGATATAAGTCCTGCGTTCGTTTTTTTGGCTTCGAGTGAATCAGATTACATCACAGGGCAGTTGCTTTGCGTGGACGGCGGTTATGGAATGATTTAGGCTGAATCCTAATGATTTAGCCGGGAAGTCAAAAAAACCTTGACTTAGTTCACAAGCTTTGATAAAAATCGTTAGCGTCAATAAACTTTTGAATACAAACGGGTTTCTATGAGGCGGTCGCCTAGTGAGATATTTTATGGCCGCAGCGGTGTATTGAACCCAAAAGTAATCCAAAGGGTTCAATTGGCACTATGGTTAGAGGCGTCAGGCAAAAAATAGCTTGACAATTGCTATGCGATTTGATACCAAAAATACATTCCGGAATATATCGGATTTTCACCGGGAATGTTTTTTACGGGTCTCCCGAGCGGTTGTTGGGAGGAACTGTTGAAAGGAGGATTGAGGGTATGGTTAAACGTTTATTTCTTTTGAGCCTTTTGGTTCTCGCGCTATGCGGCGCTAGCACAATGTCTTTCGCCGGTGGTCCCGGCGGAGGTAGCGCCTGTATGCCGCCCCCCCCTGGATTGCCACCAGTGTGTGGTCCTGCAGCCACAAATTATTCCCAGGTAACGGAAGTGATTACCCCTGTTCCAGCGCAGCTGAGAAAAGTTAGGGTGGTTGCTCCTTATCTAGCGGGAGTAGCGTGGCCGCGCACCCCCCTTGCATTTTTTGGCAACCCCTTGACTTTTCCGAATCCTGTCGCTCCTGGTCGATATGAGTGGCTGGTGCCGGTAACAGACATTAAGGTCGAACATTTCACCAACGAGTATGCTTGGCCGAAAGGCACGGATCGTTGCTGCCTTGAAAAGAAAGTTCCGCGTTGCGTATACGTGAAGGCGAACTACATCAAGATGAAACCAGTTTGTGGCGTTCCGATGGCGCCTCCGCCTCCAATGCCTTGCAAAGTCAAGAAGTAGGCATTACGAGCGCAAACCATGACTTTAGAGTTACTAAGATATAATGAGTGTTTCGAAAGGAGGATTAAGGGTATGGTTAAAAAGTTAGCGATTCTCGGTTTCATCCTGATCGCCGTTGCATCGGCGGGAGTGGTGTGGGCCGAGACATTTGCGGGCGCAGTCGCAGCGCCAGAGCCCATGATTATGCCGGCTTCGGCTCCTGCTTGCGGCGTGGGTGGATGTCCACCTCCTGCGGTTCCTAAAGTGATGAAAGCCCAGAAACCGAAGAAGCTGACAACATCCATTCAAGTTAAAATGCAGTATCCGGCTCCTCAAATGCCGGTGTGCGCTCCCGTTAGCTGCGGCCCACCCCCAATCCCTGTGGCCGTCCCAATGTGGAAGTTCATCGTGCCTTGGCCGCCGTTCGTATATTATCTGCCTGTTGAATAATTAGCGCAGATCTAACCCGATACATGAAGCCCCCTCAAAAAGGGGGCTTTTTGTTTCCCAGTCAATACCAATGATAATAATTCCAGCAATTGATCTAAAAAATGGGAAATGTGTTCGCCTTAAACAGGGACGAATGGATTCATCAACAACCTTTAACGAAAACCCCGTCGATCAAGCCAGAAAATGGAGCGACACAGGGGCGAAGAAAATCCACATTGTTGATCTCGATGGATCGATCGGAGGTCAGCCTAAGAATTTGGACCTGATTAAGGACATTGTAGCCTGCCTTGATGTGCCAGTGGAACTGGGAGGAGGAATAAGAAACCTTGAGACGGTTCAGATGTACCTGGATATCGGAGTAAGCACCGTAATTTTGGGAACAGTCGCCGCCAAGAACACAGATCTCACTACGGAGATTCTTACAAAATTTCAAGGGGCTGTCGCCATTGGAATAGACGCTAAGCGAGGAAGAGTGGCAGTTGAAGGATGGACTGAAGCCACTTCTCTGGATGCCTGTGAGCTGGGGCTTTTTTATGATCAGTTTAATCCGGTGACGTTTATATACACTGATATCGAGCGTGACGGTATGATGAACGGCCCAAGTTTCTCCTCGACTCGAGATTTCGCCAGAACACTCAAGACGCCGGTCATTCTTTCGGGCGGCGTTACCACCATAAGTGATGTGAAGAATGCTATGGAGCTTGAAAAAGATGGGGTTACGGGTATTATAATTGGAAGGGCGCTTTATGAGGGCTCTATAGATCTAAAAGAAGCGATTTTACTTACAGAGGGAATTGATGCTGGCAAAGCGAATAATTCCATGCCTCGATGTTAATCAGGGTAGAGTTGTAAAAGGAGTCAACTTCGTTGACCTCAGAGATGCGGGTGACCCAGTCGAGAATGCTCGATTTTATGACGAAGAGGGCGCTGATGAACTCGTCTTTCTGGATATAACTGCTTCTCATGAACAGCGTGACATCATTTTGGATGTAGTGGCCAGAACTGCGGATCAGGTCTTTATGCCACTAACTGTGGGGGGCGGTGTAAGGACAACACAGGACATCAGAAGACTCTTGAACGCAGGCGCCGATAAAGTTTCGCTGAACACAGCCGCAGTGAAAGATCCTGATATAATTC
>DYRE01000514.1 GCA_020718965.1 Desulfomonile tiedjei | reverse complement strand
TGAGAGATTCAACAACCGCTTGACTCAATATCTGACGATCGAAGATTGAAAGCGATTTCGCTGTCATCTTGGTTTATCCTTTTAAAATAATATATTCGAATGAGTCATTAGATAATGTTCAACAATTGGTCCAAGTGGCAGGGCTGGAAAGAAAGTCAATGCGCCAACTATCAAAACAGTGCCTGTCAAAAGTACAGTGAACATCGGTCCGGACACGGGGAAACTACCCTCACTAAGAGGGCGAGATTTCTTTCTTGCAAGATTTCCAGCCAGAGCAAGTATGGGAATAATCATGAAAAATCTTCCCAGAAGCATCGCTATTCCCAGGGTAATGTTATACCAGCAGGTATTGGCGTTAAGTCCGGCAAAAGCACTGCCATTATTTCCTGTAGTGGATGAGTAAGCATACAGAATCTCGCTGAAGCCGTGAGGCCCTGAATTGTTAAGACCTGCAAGGCCCCAAGCGCTTGTAGCCGCCCAGGCGGTTAAGCCAAGAATACCCAAGACAGGGACCATGATAAACATGACGCTAGCTTTAACATCGTAGGCTTCTATCTTTTTGCCAAGGTATTCCGGGGTTTTTCCAATCATCAGACCGGCAAGAAATACAGCAAGCACGACAAATACGATCATGCCATACAATCCTGCGCCGACACCGCCAAAGATTACCTCTCCCAACTGTATATTGAGCAAAGGAACCAACCCGCCCAAGGGAGTAAAGGAATCGTGCATGGAGTTAACCGCCCCACACGAAGCGTCGGTAGTTACAGTGGCGAAAAGAGCTGAATTAAAAATTCCGAAACGTGTCTCTTTTCCCTCCATGTTCCCAGACGCAGTCTCGATTCCTAGAGCGTGCATGTGTGGATTACCAGTGTTTTCAGCCCACCAACAGACGAGGAATCCGACCAGGAAGATTGCAGCCATAGCGCTCCATATGGCCCAACCGTGTCGCTGGTCCTTGACAACCCGCCCTAGATAGTACGTCAATCCGCTAGGTATTAAGAAAATGGACAGCATTTGAAGAAAATTGGAAAGAGGTGTTGGATTCTCATAAGGGTGAGCCGCATTAGCGTTGGTAAAACCACCACCATTTGTTCCCAACATTTTTATGGCCACTTGAGAGGCCATGGGGCCTTGAACGATGGTCTGAGTTTCAACTTTTCTCTGCGGCGACTGTTGGGCATCAGCGTTTTTTTCTGGGACAAGGGAGGTATAAGGGGCGACCACCTCAACTTTTGCGTACGGATTAAAGTTTTGTATCATCCCTTGAGACACTAGAAATAGGGAGTAAATAAGGCAAATCGGTAAAAGAACATAGAGGATTGTGCGAATCACATCCGTCCAAAAGTTGCCGATGGTCTTGGCGGAATTCCTTGCAACGCCTCGTGCGAGCGCAGCGGCGACAGCTATTCCTGTGGCTGCGGAGGGAAAATTATGGAAGGTCAGCCCCAGCATTT